>JACXUD010000043.1 GCA_014764025.1 Campylobacterota bacterium
GCTTCGATGAGTTTTGCTATCGCCTCTGCTTCACTAAGATCTATACGACCGTTAAAAAAGGCACGCTTGCTAAACTCGCCAGGTTCGGCCAATCTAGCCCCCTTCGCCAAAACAGCCTTAAGGATACTCTGTGCAACGATGAAACCGCCGTGGCACTGTATCTCTACTATATCCTCGGCAGTAAAAGAGCGCGGGCCTTGGAAGTAGATAAGTATCGCTTCATCAAGCAAGTTGGCATGTGAATCGTAGATATTCGAGAGTGTTGCGTAACGCGGCTGTAGTGCAGTTCGCTTAGTGAGTGCCAGAGCGATCTCTAGAGATTTCGCTCCGCTGAGGCGGATGATGGAGATCGAGCCCATGCCATAGGCTGTCGCTATGGCGGCTATCGTGTCGCTGTTCATGTTGATCAGGCGTGGTAGTCGTTGACGATGATATACTTACCGCCGTCACGTGTCGTTCTAATGGCTACATACTTATGCGGGTAGCGTTCGCGCAGCTCTTTAAGTGCGATTTGAACCAAAACGCCATCAAGCACTTTGGTCTGCGCACGGCCGTCTCGCTCAATTCCCTCTACCACACTTTGAAGATATCGTGATACCGCTTCTTCTTGATTCTTCAAAAACTCGGCGATCTCTAAACGAAGCTGTACGTTGTATTTTGCATTAAGCCAATTAAAGAGCATATAAGAGAGCGCTTTGTAGCGGTATCCCTCTTTACCTATCAAAAGGGCTGCATCAGCACCCTTAAACTCTACAAGGAGCGTCTTGTCGTCGTAAACGCTGACACCCACTTCATCAAGATCGAAACAGGCACTTTTAAAGAGTTCGTTGATATCTCTCTTTACCTCCGAAGCGATGGTTCGGATATCAACGCTCTCTGCAATTTCCTCTTCATCGTCCTCGTGCTCCTCATACTCCTCTTGCGTGCTTACAAAAGATTGCGGCATCAAAGTATCGTTAAAGAATTGAGATCTTTGCTCCTCTTTTTTTGGCTTTTCAAATCTCTCTTGCTTGATTGGAGTGCTAGCGGGAGCAGGAGTCTGCTCTTCGTGTTGTGGAGTTTTTTGCACCGCTGCAGGTTCGTTTTGAACCATTTTGGCGGCTACGATAATCGCTTTTTTTTGAAAGAGGCCGAATATACCGCTGCGAGGGTATTGAACTACCTCGACATTGAGTTGAGTGACGGAGCACTCAAGACTCTTGGCGGCATCTCTATATGCCTCTTCAAGCGTGATCGCTTCAATCTTGATCATGACTTTGTCCTGATTTTTTGAGCGCTTCGCGTGCATCCTTTGCATTTGCAAACTGCTGATTCACGATGAACTGCTGTGCGATCGAGAAGAGGTTGTTTACAAACCAATAGAGTACGAGTCCTGATGGGAACGTAACGAAGAAGAATGTAAAGATGATAGGCAGAAACTTGAATATCTTCTCTTGCATCGGATCCGTAAAGTTATTTGGCGTAATTTTTTGCTGATAGTACATCGTAGCACCCATTAAAATAGGTAATATGAACGTAGGGTCCATTCTAGAGAGGTCGCTGATCCAAAGCGCCCAAGGTGCACCTTGAAGCTCGACCGCATTAAGCAGTACGCGGTAGATGGCAAAGAAGACAGGAATCTGAAGCAGCATCGGCAGACACCCGCCAAGCGGATTTGCACCGTGCTTTTTATACATCTCCATAACCGCAGCATTCATACGCGCCGGGTCGTTTTTATATTTAGCCTGAACCTCTTTGATCTTCGGTGCAATATCTTTGATCTTTTGCATAGAGACCATACCCTTGTGCGTCAAAGGGTAGAGGATAAAACGAACGATGATCGTGAGTGCAACGATAGCCCATCCCCAGTTTCCGAATATGCCGTGTAGCCATAATAGCAGAGCAAAGAGCGGACGTGCCGCAAACGTGAACCATCCGTACTCGATAGCATTCAAGAGTTTCGGGTCGATCGCTTTAAGAGTAACGTAATCTTTAGGCCCGATGTAACCGCTAAAGTTCATTGAAGGGAGTGCATCGAAGTAGAGAACCGGATTGTCGTTCTTATCGCGCTCTGCTATGATGTTCGTATCTTTTGCAAAACCGTACATAATAGTTGCTGTATATTGATCAAACGCCGAGATCAGCTCAACGCCGCTGAAGCTTTTGCGCCCCTCTGCATCACCGTCTTTAATGATCGTAGAGATATCATCGCTTGTGTGGATCATAGCCCCAACCACCGTCATCATCTGCTCCGTAACTTGAGGGCGTTGTCCTAGATAGACAAAATAGCGCTTCTCGTTTGAAAGAGAGATATCTACATCATAGTGGCCATCATCAAAGAAGGTGATCTCTTTAGTGACTACGACCTCGGAGAGCGTTTGTGTTAAAGTAACCTTTTGCGCCCCCTCTTTTACGGAGAGTTCAGATGCAGAAGCCGTGTACGGAGTCTGTGTCGCTTCGGCATTGAGCTTCTCGTCAACAAAACGAAGATAGAGAGGTTTTGCACCCATCGGTGCAATCAGCTCGGCATGTTCGCCGTCGTTGTTATTGAACTTATCTTGAAGAAGAACCTTTGAAGAGACACGACCAAGCGTATCGAGCTCTAATTTGAAATTCGTTCCATGAACGACTACCAATGCACTTTTGTCACTGCTCATGACGACCTCGTCTTTAGAGACCTCATGACCGACCGCTTCTGCCGCATTCACACTCTTTGCATCTTTCATAGCAACGGTTTGATCCGTACTTTGCGGGTTAGCACTCTCTTCTTGCGGTTTTGGAGGAAAGATCGCAGTATAGACTACAAAAAATAGGATCGACAGCACGACTGCCAACATTAAACGTTGATTAGGAGACATTTTGTCTAACACGGTTACCCTTTATAAAAAAAATTTTTAACAATAAAAAAGCGGTTTTTTTTGTTTGGCACCAACCAATACTTTATTGTTTCGACTCGCAACTCAGAGGGTTTTGGCCGCAGCCTGTCTAACAGCGGATAGTCGATTCCGCCCTCGAAGAGTTGATTACAACGCGCAATTCTAATGAAAGTGTGGTAAAACGCACTTGAAATTGAGTTATTTTCAAAACAAATTCTTGCATATTCGCTGCAAGATGGATAGTAGCGGCAGCTACCGTAACCTATAAGCGTGAAAAACTTCTGATAGAGCCATAGAAGTTTAAGCAGTAATCTTCGTATCATCTTTAGGCAGAACTGTTTTGGATATCTTAAGCATTTTAGAGAAATCAGCATCTAGCTTGGCATGTGAATCACTTACCGTAGCAAGTTTTGAGACGAAAATATAGATGCCCTCTTTAAGGTGTGGAGAGTATTGGTAAAAGAGCGCTCGGAGGCGTCTCTTTGCACGGTTTCGAGCAACCGCGTTCCCAATTTTTTTTGTAGCGGTAAAGCCCACTTTTTTTATACCTGCCTGCTGCAGGTAAAAGAGAACTACCGTATTTGAATGAAAGCTTTTTGCTTTGTTATATACATACTGAAACTCACCGTGTCGCTTCAGTGTGTAAAATCCGCCTAAACTGACAATTTTTTACGACCTTTAGCACGACGGCGGTTGATAAGTTTGCGACCATTTTTTGTAGCCATACGAGCGCGGAACCCGTGAGTTCTTTTTCTAGGCGTATTATGAGGCTGGTATGTTCTTTTCATGACATATCCTTCATTAATTTTAAGGGTGAAATAGTACTGAAATTTTACTTAATCGCTCTTTAAGGTGTTTGGCAGACGATGATCTATACTCAATATTCAAACGATCGCCGAGTATGTTTCGACAAAAGAGATATACGAGACCGTTAAGGCTTTGGATGTTGATTATGCGCAAGGCTATTTTTTAGGCAAACCCGATTATATCGAGCGGCATTTAGAGATAACGTTCATCGATTAGGATCAAGCAAAAAGCTCTTGAGGGAATCCGCCGCATTGGATTGATCTTGAAGCTCTAAACTTTTGAGCGCCTCCTCTTTCATAGCCGTATGACAGTTTTTGCAGTGCGGTATAACATCGTGCTCGCTGACATTCGCTGCTTCGATTTTGGCATTGCTGTGACATGCAAAACAGTCGTTGCCGCAAGCCGCCATCGCATCGCTTCGAGGTTTGTGGCAGTTGACGCATGTGAGCATCGGGGAGTGGCGAACGTCATCTTGTATCATGGGAAGAAGTTTAGGGTGACACGAGAGGCAATCTCCCGTGCAGCTCAAAAGCGTTGATGTTAAGAGTAGAAGTGTATAGAGTAATTTCATCGTGAAATTATAACGCCCTCTTAATTTACTTTGACCTCGATTTGACCGTTATTATAATCGAACTCTACACGGCTTCCTTCGATGACACTCCCTTCTAGGATGAGCTCTGCCAATCTATCCTCGACTATCTCATAGAGTGCGCGTTTGAGCGGTCGTGCCCCGTAAACGGGATCAAACCCTGCCTCTGCGATATACTCTTTCGCACTTTGCGTAAGTGATATATGGATATCACGCTGTTCGACCTTTTTGGCGATCTCGCGCAAGAAAATATCCACGATACCGATTATCTGCTCTTTGCCTAGCGCATCAAAGATGACGATATCATCAAGCCTATTCAAGAACTCGGGCTTAAATGCATGTTTAAGCTCACCCATAACCATCGCTTGAAGTTCAGGTGAACCCTGATGCTCCATGATCTTTGCACTGGCGATATTTGATGTGAGGATAATGATCGTATTGGTAAAATCGACCGTAACACCTTTGTTGTCGGTTAAACGCCCGTCATCTAGCACCTGCAGCAAGATGTTAAAGACGTCGGGATGCGCCTTCTCCACCTCATCAAAGAGTACGACGCTGTATGGCTTGCGACGCACCGCTTCGGTGAGCTGTCCGCCCTCTTCATACCCGACATATCCGGGTGCCGCGCCTACTAATCGTGAGACCGAGTGTTTCTCCATATATTCGCTCATATCGATACGTATCATCGCATCGGCACTGTCAAATAAAAACTTTGCAAGCGTCTTTGCGCTCTGCGTTTTACCTACACCCGTAGGTCCAAGAAATAAGAAGCTTCCAATCGGTGCATTTGAACTTGAAAGCCCCGCTTTGTTTCTCTTTATTGCTCTGGCAATCGCATGAGTGGCACGTTTTTGACCGACGACGTCTTTGTTGAGTTCATCCTCGATGTTTAGGATTTTATCCTTCTCGCTTTGCAGCATTTTAGTTACAGGAATATTCGTCCAGCGCGATACTATGCTGGCAATAGCCCCCTCATCGACACTGTTTTTTAGCAAAGTTCCCTCTTTGACCATACTAGCCCATGTTTCGTTAATCTGCTTCTCTTGCGCCTCAAGAGCCGGGATCTGGCCATACTCTATCTCCGCTGCCTTATTGAATTCAGCCGCATTTTTCGCCTGCGTGGCCTCACGGCGTTTTTGTTCTATCTGCGTTTTAATAGTGGCAATCTTTCCAAAGACCTCTTTTTCATTTTTAAACTGATTCTCTAGCTTCGCAACCTCTTCATTTACGTCTGCCAGCTCTTTTTCGATCTCCTCTAGACGCTTAGTGTTCTGAGCGGACTCCTCCATTTTGAGCGCTTCTTTCTCTACGCGAAGCTCGGAGCTTTTGCGTTTTGCACTGCTGAGTGCATTTGGCTCGGACTCTATCTGCATCTTAAGCTCTGCCGCTGCTTCATCTATAAGGTCGATAGCCTTATCCGGCAGGAATCTATCGGCGATATATCTGTCTGAAAGTCTTGCAGCAGCCACTAACGCGCTGTCGATGATCGTGACGTTATGGTGGGTCTCAAGACGCTCTTTGATACCGCGCAGGATCTGAAGCGACTGATTGACCGTAGGCTCTGCCACATTGATCGGCAAGAAACGTCTTTGAAGCGCCGCATCTTTTTCAAAATACTTTCTATACTCTTTAAGCGTCGTAGCTCCTATCGTATGCAGTTCACCGCGTGCGAGTGCCGGTTTTAGGATGTTTGCGGCATCCATGCTCCCCTCGCTTGCACCGGCTCCGACAATCGTATGTATCTCATCTATGAAGAGAATCACGTTTGCGCTCTTTTTGACCTCATCGACGACCGCTTTGAGTCTATCCTCGAACTCGCCTCTATACTTTGCACCCGCGATCAAAGCACTCATATCCAAAGCGATGACGCGTTTATTTTGCAAAGATGTCGGTACGTCACCCTCCATAATTCTTTGGGCAAGCCCCTCTACGAGTGCCGTTTTACCGACGCCCGGTTCACCCAAAAGAATCGGGTTGTTCTTTGTTTTACGGATAAGTATCTGCATCATTCTGCTGATCTCCTCATCACGCCCGATCACCGGAGAGAGTTTACCCTCGCGTGCCTCTTTGGTGAGGTCGATACCATATTTGCCAAGCGCTTCTAAATTTTCGTCTGCACTTTGCGATTCGATCTTTGCGCTTCCGCGTGAAGCGATAAGGTTTTTCTCAAGCTCCATGAGGCTTACATATTTAGAGATGATGTTCGAGAAGGGCTCGCTTTTGAGATTTGCCAAAATATATGTATCCACGGCAAGATAGCTATCCCCGTTTTTTGTCATAAGTCCTGCAGCTTGTTCAAGTGAAGCGACCATCTTTTTAGAGATTCTTATACTCTCTTTAGTTACGCTCGATGCTTTAGGGAGCTTTTCGCTTACGCTTCTGACATCAAGCTCAATTGCCGTCTTATCGACGTTCATCTTATTAAACATCTGATTAAGTACGGAGTTGGAAGTCGTGAGCTGTGCCCATAAAAAATGAATAGGTTCCACCTCCTGATTCTTATTGTGTAGTGCCAAAGATAAGGCTGATTCTATCGCTTGCGTCATATTGTGTGTTAGTTTTTCAAAAATATTACTCATTGTTTTTCCTTTTAGTTGATATAGAGTAATTATACTTTCTTTAGTCTATTGTTGTCAAGTATATTTAGTTTTGGCAACTTACATATATAAAAAAAGGCTCTTAAACTTCTTGAATACTAGCTTATATTATAATTCTACAACTATTGTTAGGAGTTTTTCACATGCCAAATATTTTAGACGTTCTTCAAAACCGCTCTTCCAAGCGCGCTTTCTTGCCAAAGCCCGTACCAAAAGAGATTCAAGAGGAGATCTTAAGATATGCGCAGTTCACTCCAAGCGGTGCGAATATGCAGCCATGGATCACCTATGCCATTAGCAATGAAGAGCTTTTGACAAAAATCGGGAATGCCATTATAGAGACGATGAACAGCGGTGTTGAGAATGACCAATTTATTCAATACTACCCTCTTAAATGGATCAATCCCTATAAAAAAAGACGCGTCGAGACGGGTGCCGGGCTTTATGAGATGATGGGGGTCGATCGCAAAGACAGTGCGACCAGAACAAAAATGTGGCATGACAATTTTCGCTGGTTCGGTGCAAAGACGGTATTTTTTGTCTTTACAAGAAGCGAGCTCATCGACGGAGCGCAAGGAGCACTTATCGATTGCGGTGCCTATATGCAAAGCATCATGCTAGCGGCTGAACATTTTGGGCTTAAAAGCTGTCCGCAAGGTTCCACTACGGAGTTTGGAAAAATCGTAGCGCGCGAGCTGGGTGTGGATGAGAACCTTTCACTTCTCTATAGTGTAGTGATCGGTTATGAGGATAGAGATGCTAAAATTAACGGCTACAGACCAAAACGCGTTGATATTTCAGAGAGCGTCACTTTTCTAGATTAACGCCTTATAGCGCTCGAGCATAGAGGCGTTTCCGCTTACGCCCCCGCTATGTATATAGAGTATCGGCTCGCTTGTTTGTTCTAGCAGCATCTTCCACATCAGCGGTGCATAGAGCAGATCAAACTCAATTTCACATGCCAAGAGCTTTTGATAGATCTCGTAAAACTCTCTGTTTGGTTTACCGAACGGATATTTCTTTTCGGGTTCTAAAATAATCAGATTTTTTGGGATCATCTCTAAAACACGCATCTGCTCTTTCAAATATAGGGCATCCCCGACTGATGGTGTCGTATAGACTCTATATTCCGGAAGAGCCAAGGCTAAATACAGAGCGGTCGTCCCGGTACCGCTGGGTGTAGCGACACTCCTGATATCCGAGTTTATCTCTTTAATTTCACATGCCAATTGTTCCAATCCCTCTTTTGCCAGATGAGCTGCACCGCCTTGATCGACGACTATCGTACTCTCATCGAGATTAAAACGAAGCGAAGCGACCCTCTCTTTGTAATATTCATGAGGTATTTCATAATGTTCCATCCCCAAAGAGCGTGCAAGAGCGTAATTACCGCTTGCTTCACCCTTTTGCCTCTCTGAGAGCGGTTTTGTAAAATATTGAAACGACCACTCTTTCTCTTTGCATAGTGCGGCAAGGGCAAGCATCGCATTGGACTGTGTCCCGCCGTAGGATATGAGTTTACGGTATCGCTCTTTTGGAGTTTTGATAAGAGTGTAGAGTTTTCTGTATTTATTTCCGGCTAGATACGGGTCGATAAGGTCGTCGCGTTTAATAAGGAAATCTCTTCCGTCTAGAGTAACGGAAGAGAGAGGAGATGGGATCACTATTTGATGTTTGCTTTCTTTTTAAGCTCCATCATCTTATCTTGCATTAAAGATTTGAACTTCTCCATTTTGAGACGTTGTTCTATAAATGATTTCACTTCGCTAAAGCTGCGTGTAGATTTGGCTTTTTTCTCTTCGAGATAGATAACATGATAGCCAAATTGCGTTTTTACCGGCTCCGTAGTAACCTCGCCTACACTCATAGAGAATACTTTATCGTTAAACTCCGGAACCATTTGCCCCTGAGTAAAGAAACCGAGATCTCCGCCTTTTGGGCCGCTCGGTCCCGTTGATTTCTCCATTGCCAGTTTGATGAACTTCTCTTTAAGGGCATTGCCTTTGAGTGATTTGAGCTCGACGATGATATCTTTCGCCTCTTGCTCCTCTTTCAGAAGAATGTGACGTGCATGGACGCTCTCTTTTTCGTCAAACTCCTCTTTATTTTTGTCGTAGTACTCTTTTTGCTCTTTTTCGGAGACGTTTACCTTATCAAGCTGCTGCTTTTGCCACACTTGGATCGCAAGCTCTTTTTTGATACGCTCTTGAACACGGGCATACTCCTCTTTAAAACCTTTTGACTCCAAAACACCGCTTTTAAGGGCATCACCGTAAACAAGCTCTTTTGCGATAAGCTGCTCTAATACTTGCTTTCTAAACTCTGCTTGCTTATCTGCGGGAACCTGATTAAAACGCCCCTGCGTAGCATTCATAAGCTCTGTATCTACATCGTTTTGAGTGATCTCAGTTCCATTTACTGACACAAGCGTCTGAGCAGCTGCGATAGAACCTGCAAAAAGGAGCGCTCCACACATCAATTTCACTTTTTTCATAAACCATCCTATTTTTAGTTGAAATATTTTATTGCCATTGCGTTAACGATTAATTAACGTCTTAAGCTTATTTGCAGTTTTAAGATATTTATTTAAAATTAATTCAAGTTTTTGTCTCGTAAGCGGTTTGGACATATAGTCGTCCAACCCTTCCGAGAGGAGCATTTCACGATCACCGTCCAACGCCATTGCCGTCAGCGCAACGATAGGCGTAGAGACGTTGATCCTAAATGCCTTGATCTCTTTTGTTGCGACGATACCGTTTTTCTCCGGCAGGTCGATATCCATAAAGATGATGTCGTAGTAGTTCTTCTGTCCCAACATGACCGCTTCATTTCCGTTGGATGCGATATCGACATGCACCTGATACTCTTTAAGCAGGATCTGGATGAGACGCTGATTAATAAGGTTGTCCTCTACAACAAGAGCGCGTATGTTGGATTTAAGCCTAGGCTCCGCAACCGCTTTTGGCTCAGCGCTGAGCTTCTCACCGTAAAGCGTATCAAGATGAGCCGCCATCACACTCGGCAACTGCGGTTTTTTAAGCACCAGATCGGCCATATGCGAGAGTTTGATGTTGAGTTTGAACTCATCACCCACAAAGATGACAAGCGGTACTTTTTTCGTATAGACGTCGAGTTGTGCCTGCCATGACGAATCGTTTAGATTTGCCAAGACATAGAGAGCATCGACGCCCTCATAGACATTCTCATCGAGTTTGTTCGACTTGATGACGTCGATGCCGAATGAGCGAAGATAGATAGTGAGGAAGTTCGCCTCATCGACTTGGGTTTTATCAAGCAAGAGAACTTTAACCCGTTTTTTCGGATACATCTTATAGCTTTGACCTACGGATGTTGTGAAATTAAGCACGAAGTTGAAGTAGCTTCCATACCCCTCTTGGGAGTTTACTTTAAGCTCCGAGCCCATCAATTCAACGATACCGTGTGCCAGGCTAAGCCCTACCCCTAAACGCTCATCGGCATGTGAACCTGCGCTAAAGGGTTCACTCATTCGCAATATCTGCTCCTCGCTCATCCCGATCCCGTTATCTTTTACGCTAAATCCGATGCTGCACGAGCCGTTTTGCTCTCGTTTAAGAAGCTTGACTTCGACGATAACCTTTCCATCTTGCGGAGTGAATTTAATGGCATTTTGTATAAGAGCGCTCATCACCTGTTTAATCTTTTTATGATCGGCATCTAAAAGTTCAGGGAGCTTCGGATCGATGTAGCTGAGCAGTTTAATACTCTTCTCTTTGGCTTGAGCGCCGTAGTGCTGCACCAACTCCTCCATCTGCGGCAAGAGAGAGAATTGTGAGTTGCTGAGTTTGAGTCTGCCGCCTTGCATCTGTGAAAGATCCAAAAGCGCCTCGATATTCGCCATGAGATTTTTGGAGCTTGTCTCAATCATAGCTATATACTCTTTTTGCTCCTCGTTAAGCGGACTTTGGTTTAAAAGTTCAACAAAACCCAAAATACCGTTCATCGGCGTACGGAACTCATGCCCTATGTTGGAGAGGAACTTCGATTTGAGGCGTTCGACCTCATTGGTCTTTTTATTTGCCATATAGAGCTGCGTGATATCCAACAGCTCAAGAATATAGTACTCTTGAGAGTCGTAATAGGTTCGGCATGTGAGACTGAGTACCTTCGTATCGCCTTTTGGCGCTTTGACGTGAACATGGTACCCCTCATTTTTAGAGCGTCTAAGATAGTCAAGCCAGCTCTTGTCGTCTTGCGTAAAGATCTCTTCGCTCTCTCGAATAAAGAGCTCGCGGATACTCTCGTGAGCCTCTTGGAGCACATCTATCCCCGATAGAGAGAAGAGTTCTAAAAACCTCTTGTTCGCACCGATCCAGCCGTTTTGTTTCGTATAGATGGCAAACATACTGACGGAGTTTGTAAAAAGATTGATGTAGAGGCTTTGCGGCAAGACGACCGTCGGTGTCTTGGTCTGAATAGTCGGCGTTTTCTGAGGTCCAAAAAATGATGATAATAGTCCCATATTCTACCCTTTGTTGAAGCGTGGTTTTGATTATATCATACAACTTGCTAAAATGTCGTCCAAAACTACTTTGAAAGCAGATTATGAAACTAGCTACGAAAAAAGAGATAGAAGAGATCAGAGCTATTTTTTTAGAGAAGTATAGCGGCGCGATCACCGAGCTCAACTACACGAACATCTATGAGCTTGTGGTCGCGGTGGCGCTCTCCGCTCAGTGCACCGACAAACGCGTCAACCTTATCACCCCCGCGCTTTTTGAAAAATATCCCACGCCGCTTGCACTTTCACATGCCGATTTGGATGAGCTCAAATCACTTATTAACAGCTGTTCATTCTTTAATAATAAGGCGATCAACCTCATCGAGATGGCCAA
>JACXUD010000237.1 GCA_014764025.1 Campylobacterota bacterium
GCCTCTTTTTCTATGTACATCTCAAGCGCTTCGTCGATGTGGCGTGCATTTCGCAGCGGGCTTGTGGGCTGGAGCAAGAGGGTGCACTCATGACCGAGGTGATGAGTTATGGCATGTGAGACCGCATCAAAGCTCGAAGCGGTGTCGCTTGCAAGCTCGGCAGGGCGCTTAAGCGCAATGACGCCCATGGTGCGAGCAAGCTCCAAGAGCTCTTCATCGTCGCTGCTCACGACGATGGTATCGACGTAACGGCTCTTTTGAGCCGCTTCGATGCTCCATGCGACAAGCGGTTTGCCCGCAAGATCGAGTAGATTCTTTTTGGGAAGTCTTTTGCTCCCGCCGCGCGCGGGTATCACCGCGAGCACTCTCTTGCCGCTAAGCATCAAAAGACCTTCGCATATTCGTTGTTCGCCTTCTCGAACTCCTCGATGCGGCCGATATCGAGCCAATACTCTTTGATCAAAAAGGAGCGCGTAGGGCAGGAGAGTGCGATGAGCTTCTCGAAGAGCGAGGGCATGTCATAGAACTCGTCCGCGGGCAGATGCTCTATGGTTTGGGGGCTGAGCACATAGACGCCGGCACTCACGAAGAAGTTGTAGATCGGCTTCTCCTCTATGGAGAGAATGGCGTTGTTCTCGATGTTCACGACGCCGTAAGGCACCTCGAAGTCATATTCGCGCACCCCCATCGTGGCATGTGAATCGTAGATGAGGTGGTAGTCCATCATGTGCAAGAAGTTGATGTTGGTGAGAAGGTCTCCGTTCATCACGAAAAAAGGTTCGGTCAGTTTGTCGCGCATCAGCCAGAGTGAACCCGCCGTGCCCATGCGCTTTTGCTCATGGATATATTCGATAGAGACGCCCAGCTTCGAACCGTTGCCGAAATACTCCTCGATCATCTCCGATTTGTAGCTCACGCTGAGGATGATGTCGGTGAAGCCGTACTTTTTGAAGTTGAGGATGATGGTCTCTAGGATCGGTTTGTCGCCTACTTTGAGAAGCGGTTTTGGAGTGGAGTGCGTCAGCGGGCGCAATCTTGTCCCAAGCCCGCCCACCATCAAGACCACCTTGTTGCTTCTTTTTGTCGGTTTTAAGAGCTCATCGACCTCTTCGATCCCTACGGGTCGCCCCTCGTGGTCGAGTACGGGGATCTGATAGAGCTTCTTGCCAAGAGCCAGCGAGAGGATCGTCTCTTTGGTATCTTCGATGCTGCAGACCGTCGGGGTCTTATAGACGACGCTCTCGATGCTCTCGTTAAGCCCAAGCCCCTTTAAAAGCCCGCGGCGGATATCGCCGTCACTTAGAGTCCCTAAGAGCTTGCCCTCCTCATCGACCACAAGCGCGATCTTCATCGCACCGGCATCGATGACACTAAGTGCATCTTTGATGCTGCTCTCTTTGGTCACAAGCAGATTTGCGGCACTCTTCATCTAAAACTCCAGATCGTAAAAAGATTTTTGTAGTATATCGCTTAAATCGCACGAAAGTAAAATAGAAGCGATACGCTCGGCGCTTCGGCCCTCTCCGTAGGGGCTCTCGACGTTTTTGAGAACGGCTTGGAACTCGGGGGCGTAGATCGACTCTATCGCCTCTAAAATCGCGTCGCTTTTTGGAGCGACGTCGATGATGCTTGCAACACGCAGACGCCCCTTTTGGCGATCCCCGATATTGATCGTGGCACGTTTATAAAATGGGGCTTCGCTGATGCCGCTGGAGCTGTTGCCCACCACCGCGTCGCAGTGGTAGATGGCGTTTAGATAGCGCAGCTGGCCCAGCGAAGCGCGGCAGATAGAGCTTTGAGGATGTTTGGCGACGAACTCCTCGATCATGGCGTTGATGATCGCTCCTCCCGTATCCGCATTGGCCTTGGTAAAGATAAGATGCGTCTCATCAAGCCTCTCTAGCGCCTCAAGCAGCTCTGCGAACTCCTCTTTTGGCGATCGGGTGCTAAGGGTCGTAGGATGGTAGGTGATGAGCAGGTTCTTTTTGCCGAGCCTCAACCCTATGCTCTCTTCGAATGCCTCTTTTGGCATGATGGCAACGCTTCGCATCGCATCGACGGAGGTGGAGCCGACGTTAAAGACGCGTGATGGCTCTTCGCCCAGCTGAATAACGCGTGCGGCGTAGCTTTGATGGCATGTGAAGTGCAGATGGCTCATCTTGGTGATGGCGTGGCGTAGAGCGTCGTCAACGGCGCCTTGGGTGATCTCGCCGCCGTCAAGGTGCGCAACGGGGATCTTGGCGATAAGCGCCGCCGCAACGGCGCAGAATATCTCGTAACGATCCCCCAGCACGACGATGATATCGGGTGAGAGTTCGGCAAACGCCTTAGCAAAACCGATCTGCGCCGCGCTCATCGCTTTGGCGACGTAGAGGGGGTCGCTTGCATCTTCGCCTAGAATCGGGATCTTGGAGGTTATAACAAAATCCTCCTCTATCTCTTTGTAGGTCTCGCCGTACTCTTTGGCAAGATGCGTTGCGCTGACAAGAAGCTGCAACTCCAGTGCATCGTGTTTTCGTATCTCGTAAAGCAGCGGTTTGAGCAGTCCGTACTCGGCGCGAGTGGCGGTGATGACGCAGACTCTTCTCTTCATACTCTTGCCTAGAGCTCGATCGCTTCATCGACCTTGAAGTC
>JACXUD010000238.1 GCA_014764025.1 Campylobacterota bacterium
TGTTTTTTGATATAGTTGCTTAACTTTTTAATCTGAGCCACACGGTCACGCGAGGGGATGGAGCTTAGAACCGGCTCGTAGTACCCCGCCCCGATCCACTCGATCGAGCCGCTTTTGGTCAGATCCTGCATGATTGCAAAGAGCTTGGGCTCTTTTTGGCGAATAGTGTCAAGCAGCCAGCCGCTGCAGTGCACCGAGAACTTAAATGCCGGATAGTGCTGCATCGTTTCAAAGAAGGGTCTGTAGCACTTCTCTATCGCATCTTGCACCGCCTCGCCGAAGTTATCCACCGGCTGATGCATATGCACGCCGAACAGTAAAGATACCTTTTTCACATCATCTCCTAGATAAACCAGTTTTGGCTGTAGTCGTTGCCCAGATCGATTTTGAGCTCGCCGAATCCCGGAAGCATCTGCACGACGCTCCCTTCACTCTCGAGTTCAAAACGGATCGCTATCTCGTCAAGGTCGATCGTGTGTTTCTCTATGCTCATCTCGAACCAGTTTTCACATGCCATGACCACCTCCAACTCTCCGATATAGCTCTTTGAGTTGCTCAACTTCACTCTGCCCGATATGCCCAGCGGATCGATGATGACGTTGATGCTCTCGATCTCGCAGAGCTTTTTCATATTCGCCTCAAAAGCGAAATAGATCTTCGTGTCGTCTTGGCCGTAGAGGATCTTGCTGATGGGTCCTCGCTCACGATCCATAGTAGAGAAGATCTTCGTCTCGTTGATGACGCCGCACCCTATCCACTCAAAGAAGGAGTCGTGCTTGCCGTTGATGTCGGGCGAGATATCTGATTGCGGCTTGAGCCAGAAGTCCTGCGCACTCACCTCTTTGATGATCGGAATAAAGAGATCCGATGGCGGCGTGAGATGCATGAGCTCATAGACACTGATAAGATGAGAGCGGAAAAGCTCATCGAACTCTGCACCGAACTCGCTGAAGTGATCATCCCCGTACCACCAGAACCAATCGGATGACTCAGCCTTTAAAAAGTGCTCGCAGATCTCGCTTTGGGTGGTGCTATCAAGCGAATCTTTATGGTGTTCAAAATCACGCTTTGCCAGATAGACAAGCTCCCAAGCACGCGTCTTTTCACTATGCCCGACCCAGGTATTGAACTCTCCGTGTATCCAGCTGCCGCTTGCCAGATAGGGAAGCGGGGTCGCTTGAAGTCTCTGCACCTCATCCATATTCAGTGTTGCTACCCATGATGTATTTTGAAGCTTCGTATAGAGTGCGTCAAAAAAATCAAATGCGTTATTCTTATAGAACTCCCAAGCATTCTCGCCGTCTAGAATAACAAATAGCGTAGCATCGGGATATTTGGCATTGATCTTTGCAAGCTCTCCCATAAAGTGCTCTGCGGCCGTATATGCCTCTTGGTGTCGGTAGCTAAACCCGATTAGATCGCTGAGCGTCTTATCTCGAAAACCTATTCTCATACCCTTATAGTCATAGGCTTTGTAGAGGCTCTCTTTGGCATGTGAATTGAGCGACTTGAAGAGTATCTCTTCATCTGTTGCTATCCACTCGATACCGCACTCTTGAAGCAGTGCGACGCTCTTCTCGTCAACTGCCCCCTCGGCAGGCCAAAAACCCTTTGGATAGAAACCAAAACTCTCCAAAAAGAGCTCTTTGGCACGCATGACGTGTATCTTCGCATCCTCATAAAGCGGCATGTGAGATCGCGGTATCTTCGTATTCGGGTTTGGATGAAGTGCTGTGCTCATGTCGATAAGCAGCGGCAATATAGGGTGGTAAAGCGGTGTCGTCGAGAGGGTGATGCGTCCACTTTGAGCAAGCTCTGCGTAGTAGTCGAATATCTTGGCTACAAAACGGCTCAGCTCTTGCAGAAGTGCCGCTTTATCATCATAGCTATAGTCTCTCTCTTTTTGCAGCAGCCCTTTGACAAGCTCGCTGTTTTGGCGCAGATAGAGACCGCACCAAGAGAGCATAAAGAGAAGCTCCAGATCAAAAAGCTCATGATTTTGCAGATGTTCTTGATTATAGAGCTGTGCGAAACGCTTCAGCGGCAGAACCATCGTCTCGTACTGTGCACTCTTGCATATCTTGATGATCCAAGAGCGCTCCTCCTCATTGAGGTAGTTCGGGTCTTTGAGCCAAAGCGAAAGGAATCTATCGTATCTATGCGGTTCATTGTAGTAGAGTCTTAGCTGTGCCATAAGCGGCGGCGTGATGTTAAAGGTCGCCCTCATACTATCATGACGCGCCATCATCCACGGCATGTCGTAGTAGTCTTTTATGGCATGTAAAAAGACCCAAGGCATCTGCATGATACCGCTGCTATCGCGATAATCAGGCTGGTGCATATGCCATATAAAACTCAGATTCAAGCTATCTTCCTACTCTGACCATTTAGCCATTTTTGCGTTGTATGCGGCATAAAGCGCTTCGCCTGCCGCATCATCTTTTGCCTGTATATAGATATTGAGATGCTCGCCGTATTGATCCGGGATCATCAAAATCCAGTCGGTATCGTTCTCCCATATCTTCACCCCGTCGATGGAGGATGATCTTTTTCCTTTGGCATCTTCAAGGAATTTGCGCATCATCTTGCCTTTAAGCGCCTGCGAACACTCGAAC
>JACXUD010000239.1 GCA_014764025.1 Campylobacterota bacterium
AAAGACAAACTCTATAGCTCTTTTGAATCGCTCCTTTCTAAACATTATCTCCACCAGCTTCAAAAAGTCGATCATCCAAAGGCGGTAAAGAAGATCTACCTCTGTGATATCGCCTTTAAAGCGGCACTCACTACCGAGAAGCACTTTGGGCGCCTCTTTGAGAACATGATCTTTTTAGAACTCCTCAAATCGAACCAAGAGTGCTACTACGACGATGGGATCGATTTCTATCTGCCTCAAAGTGATGAAGTGATCCTCTGTATGCCTTTTGCCGATGAGCGATCTCTTTTTAAAAAGGTTGAAGAGCTAGAAGCGTTCATATTTAGTTATCAAATTAAAAGAATCACAGCCATCACCATGAGCAAAGAGGGTAAAATCTCACACCCGATCTCAAAGATCGAGATGCTGCCTTTTGATATATGGGCGTTAGGAGACTAGATGTTGTGCGGAATAGATGAGGCAGGGCGCGGCCCTTTGGCAGGTGATCTTGTAATGGCAGGCTGCATCCTATTAAAGCCGCTAGATGGATTAAATGACTCTAAGAAGCTGAGTGCAAAGAGGCGAGAGCAGCTCTTTGAATCGATCATTTCACATGCCAAATATCACATAGTGAAATTCTCTCCTCTGCAGATAGACACGCTTGGAATCTCTGCATGTCTGCGACTCGGTCTTGAAGAGATCAAATCAAATATGGCATGTGAAAAGTATCTTTTTGACGGTAACTCATCGTTTGGCGTGAGCGGCATCGAAACGATGATAAAGGCCGACGGTAAAGTAGCCGAGGTAAGTGCGGCATCCATTTTGGCCAAGGTGACGCACGACAGAGATATACTCGAACTTGCCAAAGAGTACCCCGAGTATGAGCTAGAGAAGCATAAAGGGTACGGTACGGCACGCCATGTTGAGCTTATAGCAAAACACGGCTACTCGCCGATTCACCGAAAAAGCTACAAGATAAAATCGCTGCAGCCTACACTCTTTTAAAGATGCTTTGTGTAGAATAAAGAGAAAAAAAGGAGAGATTATGGTACTTGTAACCGGAGGAGCGGGATATATCGGTTCGCACACCTGCATACAGCTGATAGAAGCGGGTTTTGAGCTCGTGATCTACGACAACTTTTCAAACTCGAATGCAGAGTCTATTCGACGCGTAGAGAAGATTACAGGTAAAAAGATGGCACTTGTAGAGGGGGATATCCGCGATGCAAAAGCGATGCGCGAGGTCTTCAAAAACTACCCTATCGATTCGGTCATCCACTTTGCAGGACTCAAAGCGGTCGGCGAGTCGGTCTCGATGCCGCTTGAGTACTACGACAACAACATCAACGGCACACTCGTGCTCTGCCAAGCGATGAGAGAGGCAGGGTGTAAGAAGATCGTATTTAGTTCATCCGCAACCGTTTACGGCGACCCCCATACGGTGCCTATCACAGAGGCATTTCCGCTAAGCGCAACCAATCCGTACGGCCGAACGAAACTCTTTATAGAGGAGATACTTCGCGACCTCTACGTCTCTGACAACGAGTGGAAGATCATTCTGCTGCGCTACTTCAACCCGGTAGGCGCGCATGAGTCAGGACTTATTGGCGAAGATCCTAACGGTATCCCTAACAACCTTATGCCCTTCGTCTCACAAACGGCCGTGGGCAAACGAGAGTTCTTGAACGTCTTTGGCAACGACTACCCGACACCGGATGGCACCGGCGTGCGCGACTATATCCACGTCGTCGATCTAGCGGATGGGCATGTGAAAGCGCTTCAAAAGATAGATACGATCGACAAAGCTACGGCCATCAACCTTGGAACGGGTAACGGCTACTCGGTACTCGATATGGTCAAAGCCTTTGAAGAGGCGAGCGGCAAAAAAGTTCCGTATAAAATCGCACCTCGCCGTGACGGCGACGTTGCGACATGCTATGCAGACCCAAGCTATGCAAGGGCTATTTTGGGGTGGGAAGCCAAACGTGGCATCGCTCAGATGTGCGAAGATGCCTGGAGATGGCAGTCTAACAATCCCGATGGCTACAAAGCTTAAGGGCGAGAGTACATAAACTGATACTTGAGGTAAAACTCTAACGTTTTACCGCCCACACCATAGACCGATTCCGAGTAAGCAGCACCGATACTTAGATGGTCTTGGTGCCATACTTTTCCGCCGTATCCCGCGTTAAATCCGAAGTTGTACTCTTTCAAGACGCCGTTATAGTACGGGTTAAGCTCGAAATATGGGCGCCATACACGAGTATATGCGGTGCTGTTTGCCATACCGTACGAAAGGCTGAGTCCGACATTGTAAAAATCCTCCGTAAGCGAAGGAAAGAGCCCCTTATCAAGCTGATCTAAAACACCTTGTGCACCGCTCTTCTCTTTATAACGGCCGATATCAAAGAATGACCCAAGGCTGATGTCAGGATACCCGCTTCGCACCAGATGGGCAAGAGAAAGCCTTGCATAGTTGCCCGAACCTATATCGACGTTGTCTTGAGAGTAGAAGTGGTTGTTCTCAAGACGAAGCGTTATCGATGTTGAGTTCAAAAGCGCATAGGTGCCTTCAAGAGAGAGCATATCTCTCTTACCGCCTAGGATCAGCTTGACGCTGTCTTG
>JACXUD010000240.1 GCA_014764025.1 Campylobacterota bacterium
TTGGCCGGGCTTGCCGCTTTGTCGGTAGAGAGGGCGATGATCTTTGCCACGTTGTTGGCGATAGCGGCGTCGATGACGTTCTGTGCCCCCATGACATTGGTCTTGATGCACTCCATCGGGTTGTACTCGGCTATGGGCACGTGTTTGAGCGCCGCGGCATGAACCACGTAATCGACCCCGTTCATCGCCTTTGTAAGTCGTGGCAGGTCACGCACGTCGCCTATGAAGTAGCGCATACACTTTTGGGTGAACTTTTGAGCCATCTCGTACTGTTTGAGCTCATCACGTGAGTAGATGATGACTTTATTGGGAGTATATTTTTGCAACAGCATCCGCACGAACTGCTTCCCGAAGCTCCCCGTACCGCCCGTAATTAGAATATTTTTGCCCTCAAACATCAACGCTCCTTAATATTATGGTTTGTTTAAGCAACAGTCGTGCCTACTCTTGGCATGTGAAGTGGATTAAAGATTGCTACGGCTTTGCCGATATATTGATTACAAATACTACTAAGCAAGTTAGTTGTTCACAAGGATGTAAAGATGGGTATTAGTTCACTAGGTGTAGGTTCAAGCATTCTGACGCAAGACGTGCTCGATCAGCTCAGAGCGGCCGATGAAGCGACGATGATAACACCGATAAATACGAAATTAAAAGCGGAACAAGACAAACAAGACGAGCTTGACGTGCTCGATGCGAGCATGAATAATCTTATCGACGCGATCGACGAGATCAAATCGGCCACGCTTTACGACAGCCGTACCACGAATGTAACGGGAAGCTCAGTGAGTGTTAGCGCACAATCAAACAGCGACGTCCAAAGCTTCTCGCTTGATGTCGTCAAACTTGCCACACGCCAAATAGAGCAGTCGGGCAGTTTTGCGGCAAAAGATACTGCGATAGCCACGGGTGTGGGAAGTTTGAACCTCAATATTGACGGTCAGAACTTCACTATAGATTATGACGATACGACGACGCTTGATGATCTGAAAAAAACGATCAACGATGTTGCGGGCGACAAAGTCCAAGCTACGGTCGTGCAGATCGCAGGCGGTGACTACCGCCTCTTTTTAAGCTCGGTCGATACGGGCTCGACGCAAAACATCACCATGACCGACAACGCGGGGGCAGGTTCTGCACTTGATCCTGCTGCACTATCCGCACTCACCACCTCGTTTGATGCGGCAGCGGTGCAGACGGGTATCGATGCGGAGTTCAAATACAACAACCAGACCATCACTCGCTCTAGCAATACGGTAAGCGATCTGGTAAGCGGGCTTACTATAACTTTAAAAGAGGTCGGTGCATCGACGGTCAGCGTCGAGCAGGACAGAGAGGCGATCAAAGAGAAAATGAACAGCTTTGTCGAGAAATACAACTCGACGATGAACGAGCTCATCAAAACAACAAAAGCAAGCACTGATGCCGCAGAGCGCGGTGTATTCTCGTCGGACAGTTCGATCAAATCGATGAAAAGCGCTCTTTCGGATATGCTCTCACTCGTAGGCGGCGGGGTCGGCTCGCTTATGGATTACGGCTTTGACGTCGATAAAGAGGGAAAACTCTCTTTTGACAGCTCGGTACTCGATACGAAACTAGACGAGAACCCAAAAAACGTAGAGGCCTTCTTCTCGGGCGGTACATACACAAAAGCAGACAGCTCGACGGTGGAGCTTACGGGTGCATTTGCAGAGCTCTCGACGATCGTGGGCGGCTATACCGACCGTAATGCGACGCTTGACCAGCTCAAAGAGTCCTATGCGGAGACCATCTCGACGATCAACGACCGTCTGACCTCCATGACGGATAGGCTCAATGCGAAGTATGAGATCCTCTCAAAACAGTTCCAGGCGTACGATGCGATCATCAGTAAAATCAACTCGGCCTCTTCTATGTTCGTACAGATGGCAAATGCCTATACTGCGGCACAAAATAACGGCTAAAAGTGCTAAAGTAATTGGGTCGGGAGCCGATATACAAATATGAAAGATTTAAACGAAGAGAATAAAGGATCTAAAATGTATAGCTCTAACTTAGCGCATAATATCTATGCTCAAAACAATATCCAGATAGAGTCTCCGGCGAAGCTGATCGAGATGCTCTATGAGGGTGTCCTTCGCTTTAACGCGCAGGCAAAAAAAGCGATCAAAGATAGAGATATAGAGAAACGCGTCTATTGGATCAACCGTTCCATTGCTATCATCACCGAGCTTGTGGCCATCTTGGATCACGAAAAAGGCGGTGACGTGGCAGGATACTTAGGGGGGCTCTATAACTACGAGATCCAGCTTCTCACCCTTGCAAGTGTTCATAACGACGAAGCGAAACTCGATGAGGTGAACAACGTGTTCAAAGGCCTTTTGGATGCGTGGAGAGAGACCACCAATGTGGCTTACTGAACTTAAAATCGCTATTATCGAGCAAGATCCGAAGCGTCTTGATGCGCTTTTGGATCACACCCCCCAGATGGAGAGTATCCAAGAGATAGAGGAGGCGATCTACCTGCTTCGCGAAGCCAACGAGATGATGCAGCATCTCAAAGACGAGACTGCGGCTTCAATGAAACAGATCAAAAAGAGTGTCGG
>JACXUD010000044.1 GCA_014764025.1 Campylobacterota bacterium
TCAAGCGAGTGCTTGAGGACTCTTTGTAAAAAGAGATTACGCTCGTCGGATGCCACTTTGTGCATAACAGCAAGACCGCCGAGCTTAAGATAGTGGTTGAGTGCGCTGGAGTCGAATTTGTGCTCATAAGCTAAAAACTCCTCGAAATCAAGGGGATAGACTTGGATGGTCTCTAAAAAATCGAGCTCATAGTGTTTTTGAGAAGCGATTATAAGCTGTTTTATATTGAAGATCTTGGCATTTGAGTTGTAGTTGTCGAATGCGAGAGTGGTGATTTTGTTCTCAATGCAAAAGCGCGGCAGCAGAGTGTTCATGACATCGAAATCTATACGTACGTCTTCACAGTCGATATAGATATAGGTGTTTTTTTTGAGTGTAGAGAGGTAGCTTTTGATAAGCTTCGTTTTGCCGCTTTGTGTCACGCCGTTAAGCTGATAGCTAGCTTCGTCTAAAAATATCTTTCTATTGTGAAATCGCTCCAAAACAGGATCGGTTTTGTAGTACTCCTCTAATAACGCTTCCATACAACTCCTTTGTGATTGAAATTATATTGTTTCCTTTTTAAAAGGAAATAAAATCTTAAATTTAGCAAAAAATTGACCCAAAATCCTTGAATATCAGAGCTCATTTGGGTACAATTCCGTTCCCTTAATTAGTTAGGCCTGACCTAACGAGTTCTTTATAAGGAAAAAATATGGAAAAAATTCGTTTGAAGTTGAAAGCATACGATCATCGTGTTCTTGATAGATCGGTAGCATCAATCGTTGAGGCTGTTAAGCGTACAGGTGCGGCTATTCGTGGTCCGATCCCTTTACCTACTAAAATTCGTAAATATACAGTTTTGAAATCTCCGCACGTTAACAAAACGTCACGTGAGCAATTTGAAATTCGTATGCACGCTCGTATGATCGACATCGTTTCTGCAACACCGGAGACTGTAGATTCATTAATGAAGCTTGATCTTGCACCGGAAGTGGACGTAGAAGTTCGCTCTATGGATAAGTAAGGGGTAAATGATGGAATTTATTGTAGAAAAAATCGGAATGAGCCGTACTATCAGCGTACCAAGCAAACCGGTAACTCTTGTAAGAGTTCTTGAAGCTAAAGTATGTGAAGTAAATGATGGCGTAGCTATCGTTGCTTATAACAACGGTAAAAAAATGAATAAAGCAGTTGAAGGTCAACAAAAGAAATACAACCTTTCATCTGAGTTCAACCGTTTCGTTACTCTTGAAGTAGCAAACACTGAAGCAGGTGATATCGATACTTCTGTATTGGCTGAAGCGAAAGTTGTTAAATCATCTTTCAAAACAAAAGGTCGTGGTTTTACGGGTCCAATGGTTCGCTGGAACTTTGGCGGCGGTCCTGCATCACACGGTCACAGATTTGGACGCCGTACAGGTTCTATCTCTATGAACGAGTACCCAGGTCGTGTTCAACCAGGTAAGAAAATGGCTGGACAATATGGTAACACTACAAACAGTGTAAAAAATGAAATCATCTCTTACGATCCAGAGAACAGAATTTTAGTACTTGCCGGTTCGGTATCGGGTGCTAACGGTTCAATGGGTCGTATAAAGGTAACTAAATAATGAGCGCAATTGTTCTTAACGAAAAAATGGAAAAAGCATCTGAGTTAGCATTACCAGAGAGCTTTAGTGGTATCAATCCACACAACTTGTACCTCTACGTAAAATCAGTACAAGCAGGCAACAGAGCAAACACTGCTACTGCGCTTACTCGTGGTGAAGTTAGAGGCGGCGGTAAAAAGCCATGGGCACAAAAAGGCGGCGGACGTGGTCGTGCCGGTTCTAAGCGTGCTCCGACATTCGTAGGCGGGGGGCAAGCGTTTGGTCCAAACAACAACCGTAACTATGATCTTAAAGTGAATAAAAAGCAAAAGAAACTTGCTCTTAACTATGCACTCAACGAGCATGCAAACAATGGTACTCTATTTATAGTAGATAGCATTGAAGTGGCTTCTGGTAAAACAAAAGATGCGTATGCGATGTTTAAAGCATTGAACCAAAGAGATACACTGTTTGTAAAATCTTTGCTTGATGAGCCAACTTTCTTAGCGTTCAACAACATTCAAAAAGTTTACCTTATTGAAGAAAACGAGTTGAATGCTTTCTTAGCAGCAAACTACCGCTCAGTCGTAATTGAGAAGAGTGTTTGGGAAAATCTTGTAGGCGGAGCTAACTAATGGCAGACATTACAGATATCAAATCGATCATATATACTGAAAAGACTCTCGGTCTTCAAGAAGATGGTGTTATCGTTGTTCAAACTTCACCACGTATGACAAAGACAGGTTTAAAAGAGGTATTTCGTGAGTATTTCGGAATTGTTCCGACAAACATCAACTCACTAAATCAAAGCGGAAAAACTAAGCGTTTCCGTGGCGTAGCTGGTAAACAAAATGATTTCAAAAAATTCTATGTGAAATTACCTGCCGGTGCGCAAATAGAAAGTTTGGCGGTGTAATATGGCAATAAAATCTTATAGACCAACTACTCCTAGCCGTCGTTTTATGACGAATATCGATAATGGTGACATCACTGCAAAAGCAAGCGTACGTTCACTATTAAAGAGAATCCCTGTTGCTGCTGGACGTAACAACAACGGACGTATCACATCTCGTCATAAAGAGGGTGGAGCTAAAAAACTATATCGTATTATCGACTTCAAAAGAGATAAGTTCGGTGTTCCAGGTAAAGTAAGCGCGATCGAGTACGATCCGTTCCGTAACTGTCGTATCGCTCTTGTAACTTATGCCGATGGTGAAAAACGCTATGTACTTCAACCAAAAGGTTTAGAGGTAGGCGACGTGATCTCTTCTGCAGAAACAGGTCTTGACATCAAGCCGGGTAATGCATTAAAACTTAAGAACATTCCGGTTGGAACACTTGTTCACAACCTTGAGCTCAAACCTGGTAAAGGCGGACAACTTGTTCGTTCAGCTGGCGCATCTGCTCAAATTATGGGTCGTGACGGCAACTACGTATCACTTCGTATGCCTTCTTCTGAGATGAGACTTGTTCTTGGTGAGTGTATGGCTACTGTCGGTGTTGTTGGAAACGAAGAGTATATCAATATCGTTATCGGTAAAGCTGGTCGTACGCGTCATATGGGTATCCGTCCACAAACTCGTGGTTCGGCGATGAACCCGATAGATCACCCGCACGGTGGTGGTGAAGGTAAAACTAACTCAGGTCGTCATCCAGTTACTCCATGGGGTAAACCGACTAAAGGTAGCAAAACTCGTCACAAAAAAGCTAGCGATAAACTTATTATTGCTCGTCGTAAATCTAATCCGAAGAGGTAGTTAAATGGCAAGAAGTGTAAAAAAAGGTCCATTTGTTGATGATCATTTAATGAAAAAAGCCTTAGCTGCTAAAGCTGAAGGAAACAAAAAACCGATCAAAACTTGGTCAAGAAGAAGTATGATCCTTCCTGATATGGTAGGACTTACATTCAATGTTCACAATGGTCGCCAATTCGTACCTGTACTTGTTACAGAGAATCACATTGGTTACAAATTAGGTGAGTTCGCGCCGACTCGTACTTTTAAAGGCCACAAGGGCACAGTACAAAAGAAGGTTGGATAATTATGGCAAGAGCATTACTTAAATTTATTCGTGTATCACCTACTAAATCTCGTCTAATCGCGAGAGAAGTTCAAGGTATGAACGCTGAAGAGGCAATGGCAGCATTAGAGTTTACTCCTAACAAAGCAGCTAAAATCATCGCTAAAGTAATCGCGTCTGCAGTTGCGAACAGCGGTAACGAAGCAAGCGATTGTGTGATCACATCATGCCGTGTTGATAACGGTCCGGTTCTAAAGAGATTCCGTCCACGTGCTCGTGGTATGGCTTCTGGTATCCGTAAACCAACAGCACACATTTTAGTAGAAGTAGAGGGTAAATAATATGGGTCAAAAAGTTAATCCTATAGGTTTACGTCTTGGTATCAACCGTAACTGGGAGAGCCGCTGGTTCCCTAACTTTAAAACTGCACCTGCAGCTTTAGGCGAAGATCACAAGATTCGTACTTATTTGAAAAAAGAGCTTTACTATGCTGGTGTTTCTAACATCATCATCGAAAGAACGGTAAAAAGAATTCGTGTTACTATCGTTGCAGCGCGTCCTGGTATCATCATCGGTAAAAAAGGTGCAGATATCGAGAAGATCAAAACTGCGGTACAAAACCTTATCAATAAACCGGTTGCAGTAAACATCAAAGAAGAGAAAAAAGCAGCTATCTCTGCTCAGCTTGTTGCTGAGAACGTAGCTACTCAACTAGAGCGTCGTGTTGCGTTTAGACGTGCTATGAAGAAAGTTATGCAAGGTGCTCACAAAGCGGGCGCTAAAGGTATTAAAGTTTCTGTTAGCGGTCGTCTAGGCGGTGCTGAGATGGCTCGTACTGAGTGGTACTTAGAGGGACGTGTACCTCTTCATACTCTTCGTGCAAAAGTTGATTACGGTTTTGCTGAAGCGCACACTACATACGGTTGTATCGGTGTAAAGGTCTGGATCTTCAAAGGTGAAGTTCTCACTAAAGGTATCCCGGCTGAAGCTAAAGAAGAGAAAAAAGAGCAAAAACCACGCTCAAAAAAATCTCCAAAACGCGAAAAAAGCGGAAAGGCTGAATAATCATGTTAATGCCTAAAAGAACGAAACATCGTAAAATGATGAAGGGTCGTAATCGCGGTTACGCTCGTAGCGGATACAAATTGGCATTCGGCGATATCGCTATCAAAGCGGTAGAAGCCGGACGTATCAACTCTCGTCAGATTGAAGCGGCTCGTATCACTGCGACTCGTCACATTAAGAGAAACGGTAAGATTTGGATTCGTGTGTTTCCTGACAAACCATTGACAAAACGTCCTCTAGAGGTTCGTATGGGTAAAGGTAAAGGTCCACTTGATCAATGGGTAATGAATATTAAACCAGGTCGTATAATTTTTGAAATGGGTGGCGTTCCTGAAGAGCTTGCTCGTGAAGCACTTACACTTGCTATTCACAAGTTACCATTCAAAACTAAGATAATTACTGCGGAGATGAGCAATGAAATATTCTGATTTAGCAGGCAAAAGCTCTACTGAACTTCAAGCTATGCTTAAAGAGAAAAAAACTGAGCTTTTCACACTAAAGATTAAAAGACAAATGATGCAGTTACAAAATAGTAGCGAACTTCGCGTTGCGAAAAAAGATATCGCTAGAATCAGAACTGCTTTGAATGCAAGTAAGTAAGGTAGGGGCTAAGATATGACACATAAACGTGAAATTCAAGGTAACGTTGTAAAAATCGCAGGCGACAAGACAGCTACGATCGTAGTTGAGCGTCGTGTTATGCACCCACGTTACCACAAAGTTGTAAAGAGATTTAAAAAATATCTTGTGCATGATGAAAGAAATGAACTTAAAGTCGGAGACGAGATCATCGCGATCGAGTGTCGTCCACTCTCTAAGACAAAATCTTTCAGACTAAAAACTGTTGTTTCAGGAGCTAAATAATGATTCAAAGTTTTTCTCGTCTAACTGTAGCTGATAACACAGGCGCAAAAGAGATCATGTGTATTAAGGTGCTTGGCGGTTCTAAACGTCGTTACGCTCGCGTTGGCGACGTTATCATTGCTTCTGTTAAAAAAGCAATCCCGACTGCTAGAGTTAAAAAAGGTAAAGTTGTAAAGGCTGTTATCGTTAGAACTACTAAAGAGATCCACCGTGAGAACGGCTCTTGTATCCGTTTTGACGACAATGCGGCAGTTATTCTTGATGATAAAAGAGAGCCAATCGGTACACGTATCTTCGGACCTATAAGTCGTGAAGTACGTTATGCTGGTTTCATGAAGATTGTTTCTCTAGCTCCGGAGGTTGTGTGATGGCAAAGTTTAACTTCAAAAAAGGCGATACTGTAGAGATCATCGCCGGTGATGACAAAGGAACAAAAGCAACAGTTTTAGCGGTTATGCCAAAAGCAAACAAAGTGATCGTTGAGGGTTGTAAAGTTGCTAAAAAAGCTACTAAGCCTACAAAAGAGAACACTAAAGGTGGCTTTGTAAGCAAAGAGATGCCTATTGATGCATCTAACGTACGTAAAGTGGAGGCATAATTAGATGGCAGCTCGTTTAAAAGATAAATATTTAAGTTTAAAGCCTGCGTTGCAAGCTGAACTTGGTATCCAAAACGTAATGCAGATCCCTGGCCTAGATAAGATCATTATCTCTGTGGGTGCGGGTTTTGCTATGAAAGATAACAAGCTTATGCAAAACATCGAAGATACTATCACTACGATTGCAGGTCAAAAAGCAAGTACGATCATCGCTAAAAAATCAGTTGCTGGTTTTAAAGTGCGTGAGGGTATGCCGGTCGGTGTGCGTGTAACTCTTCGCGGTGAAAAGATGTATAACTTCCTTGATCGTCTTATCTCTATCGCTCTTCCACGTGTTAAAGACTTCCGTGGTGTGCCTAGAAACGGTTTTGACGGTCGCGGTAACTACAACTTCGGTCTGCAAGAGCAATTGATCTTCCCGGAGATCAGCTATGACTCTGTTATGCAGATCCATGGTATGAACATTACGATTGTAACTACGTCGGACAACGACAAGGCTGCATTTGCTCTACTAGAGAAACTTGGCATGCCTTTCACTAAAGGGAGCAAATAATGGCTAAGAAGTCAATGATCAACAAAGCGAACGCGACTCCAAAGTTCAAAGTTCGTGGTTATACAAGATGTCAAATCTGTGGTCGTCCACACTCTGTAATCAGAGATTTTGGTATCTGCCGTGTATGTTTTAGAAAAATGGCAAACGAAGGTTTAATCCCAGGTGTTAGAAAGTCTTCTTGGTAATATCCAAGTAGAAACTTCTATTCATTAGTTTTTACAAGCTTCGTGCTTGTAATCACAATTAAAGGAAATTAAAAATGATTAATGATTTAGTATCTGATTCATTGACTCGTATCCGTAATGCCGGTATGAGAAGATTGAATGTTACGACTCTTATGCACTCTAAGAGTGTAGAAGCTGTTGCAAATATCCTTGTAGAAAAAGGGTATTTAGAGAGCGCAAACGTTATCGAAGATGGCGTTAAAAAAACTATCAAAGTGGTTTTAAAGTATGATGAAAACGGTAAGTCTTTAATCAACGAAATCACAAGAGTATCTAAGCCAGGTCGCCGTATTTACAAAGGTAAAGATGAGATCAAAAGATTCAAAAACGGTTATGGAACAATTATAGTAAGTACTTCAAAAGGTATCCTATCAAATGACAAAGCGCATGAGCTTGGCATTGGTGGCGAAATCGTTTGTACAGTATGGTAATAGGAGAGTAACATGTCAAGAATTGGTAAAAAACCTGTAGAGTTTGCTGCTGACATTCAAGTAAGCACAAACGGTGATGTTATTACTTTTACTAAAGGTAAAAATAGCGTAGATTTAGATACTAAAGGTAATGTCGGTTTCTCTGTCGAGGGTAACGTTCTTACTTTTACTAAACTTTCAGATGAGCGTGAGCACAGAGCATTCTGGGGTACATACCGTGCACTTGCAAACAACATCGTAATCGGTCTTGCAACCGGTTATACAAAACAACTAGAGATCAACGGTGTCGGCTACCGTGCTGCAGTTCAAGGCAGAACACTTAACCTACAACTTGGTTTCTCTCATGACATCAACTTCGCATTGCCAGAAGGTATCGAAGCTACTGTTGAGAAGAACGTTATCACATTAAAGAGCCATGACAAGCAACTACTTGGTCAAGTAGCAGCTAAAGTTAGAGGTTTCCGTCCGCCAGAGCCGTATAAAGGTAAAGGTGTTAAATATACTACTGAGACTATTATCCGCAAAGCGGGTAAAACATCTAAGAAATAAGGGAGGGTAGGTAATGAATGCTAAAGTATTAAAAAGCAAACTTGCGAATCGTTTAAAACGTAAGCGTCGTGTTCGCGCAAAGATCTCTGGTTGTGCTACTACTCCTCGTGTTTCTGTGTTCCGTTCAAATCGTTATTTGAGTGTACAAGCTATCGATGATACAAAATCTGTAACAGTAGCTGCTCTTCACTCAAAAGCAAGTGGACATAAATCAAATAAAGAGGGTGCAACTGCTTTAGGTGCTGCTTTTGCTGCAAAACTTAAAGAGGCTGGAATTTCTCAAATCGTATTTGATCGTAATGGTTACCAATACCACGGTGTAATAGCTGCTTTTGGTGAATCACTTCGTGCAAATGAAATTAAGTTCTAGGGGCTATTATGGTAGAAATCAATAGAGAAGAGTTTGAAGAATCAATCGTAAATATTGGTCGTGTTACAAAAGTTGTTAAGGGTGGTAGACGTTTCCGTTTCACTGCGCTTATCGTAGTCGGTAACAAAAAAGGTACAATCGGTTATGGTGTCGGTAAAGCTAAAGAGGTACCGGATGCTATCAAAAAAGCTGTGGATAGCGCGTTTAAAAACCTTACTACAGTTAAAATCAAAGGTACTACTGTTGCTCACGATATCGAGCATAAGTACAATGCGAGCCATATCCTTATAAAACCTGCATCTGAGGGTACAGGGGTTATTGCCGGTGGTGCTGCTCGTCCAGTACTAGAGCTTGCTGGTTTCCAAGATATTCTTACGAAATCAATCGGTTCTAACAATCCAAACACTCTTGTTCGTGCTACAATCGAAGCACTTTCACGTATTAAAGGATAATCAATGGGTATTGAAAACTTAACACCGGCTCCAGGTTCCGTACGCGATACAAAACGCGTTGGACGTGGACAAGGTTCAGGTATGGGTAAGACTTCTACTCGTGGGGGTAAAGGTCAAACTGCTCGTACAGGTAGCAAAAGAAAGAGAAACTTCGAGGGTGGACAAACTCCGCTTGCTAGAAGACTTCCTAAAATAGGTTTCACATCTAGAAAAACTAAACCATACATCGTGAACGTCGATAAAGTAAAATCGGTAGCTGAGCTTGCTGAAATTACGATGGAAACAATCCGTACTGTATGCAAAATTGCAGATTGTATCACTAAAGTTAAACTTGTCGGTAGAAGTGCAAAAGAGTTAGCATCAAAAATTAAAGATGAAAACATAACGACAACAGGTAAATAGTCGTGAATAAAAATCTAGCTAATAAGATACTTATTACAGTCGGATTTTTGTTTCTCTACCGCTTACTGGCATACGTGCCGGTACCCGGTGTTGATACAACGGTTATAGCCTCTTTTTTTGACTCACATCAAGCCGACGCGCTTGGTCTTTTTAACATGTTCAGCGGTAATGCTGTTGAGCGTCTCTCAATCATTTCACTCGGAATCATGCCATATATCACCGCCTCTATCATCATGGAGCTATTAGCTGCAACATTTGCATCATTGGGACAGATGAAAAAAGAGCGTGACGGTATGACGAAATATATGCAGATAATCCGCTATGCGACTATCGCCATCACGATCGTTCAAGCAGTCGGCGTAAGTGTCGGTCTTCAAAGTTTGACAGCTCCAAACGGCAATAGTGCTATCTTGGTTGATTCGTCAACATTTATCACGCTAGCGGTCGTATCGATGCTTGCAGGAACGATGCTGCTTATGTGGATCGGTGAGCGTATAACTCAAAGCGGTATCGGTAACGGTATCTCATTGATTATCTTTGCGGGTATCGTATCTGCGATTCCGGGTGCTATCGGTCAAACTGTTACTATGGTAAATACGGGAGCTATGAGCTTTTTAACGGTACTTGCTATTTTGGCTCTTATCTTAGGAACCATAGCGGTCATTATCTATGTAGAGCTAGGCGAGAGACGTATTCCTGTAACATACGCTAAAAAGACAATGATGCAGAATCAAAATAAGAGAGTCATGAACTATATTCCTGTCAAAGTCAACCTTTCAGGTGTTATACCTGTTATCTTTGCCAGTGCAATTTTAATGTTCCCTATGACTGTTTTATCAAGTAGTTCAAATCCGACAGTACAATCCATTGCCGATTTTTTAAATCCAAATGGATACTTTTTTAACTTCTTAACTTTCATATTTGTCGTCTTCTTTGCATTCTTCTATGCATCGATAACATTCAATGCAAAAGATATATCTGAAAATCTTAAACGCCAAGGCGGTTTTATTCCGGGTATTCGTACGGGTGAAGCGACACAAAACTTTTTAAATGAGACTGCTAGCCGCTTGACGGTGACCGGTGCTATCTACTTAGGTTTAGTGGCGACATTGCCGTTCATGATCATTAAAGGTATGGGCGTTCCGTTCTTCTTTGGAGGTACGGCAGTCTTGATCGTTGTTCAAGTTGCTCTTGATACGATGAGAAAGATTGAAGCTCAGATATATATGAGCAAATATGAAACACTAAGCGCGGTTGGTCTGTAAAGATGGCAATCGCTCTTAGGAAGCCTCAAGAGATTGAAAAACTAAGAACTGCAAACAAGATCGTGGCCGGAGCTCTTGAACTTTTACGCCAAAACGTAAAAGCGGGGGTTTCGCTTAAAGAGCTTGATGCAATGGCAGAAGCCTACATTAGAGCCCAAGGTGCCAGACCATCCTTTAAAGGGCTTTACGGCTTTCCGAATGCAGTTTGTACCTCTTTAAATAAAGTCATCATTCATGGTATTCCAACTGATTATAAGCTTCAAGATGGCGATATCATCGGTTTTGATATAGGGACGGAGTTTGAAGGATATTACGGCGACGCCGCTATCACGGTGGGTGTAGGCGAAATATCAAAAGAGAATGAAGAGCTTATTGCCTGTGCTAAAGATACGCTCTATCATGCTATAGAGAGTATTCGTGAGGGGATGCGCTTTAAAGAGCTTTCATACTTAATGGAGCAGTTTATTCTCTCGAGAGGTTTTATACCGCTTCGTAATTTTTGTGGTCACGGCATAGGGAAAAAACCGCATGAAGAGCCTGAAATTCCTAACTATCTAGAGGGGAAGGATCCAAAGTCCGGTCCAAAGATAAAGAATGGAATGGTTTTTTGTTTAGAACCTATGATATGCCAAAAAGATTCAAAACCGATTATTTTGGACAATAAGTGGGATGTTGTTAGTGCCGATGGTTTAAACGGTTCACACTATGAGCATACTGTTGCAGTGATCAACGGTAAAGCTGAAATTTTATCTATCATATAAAAGGGATTAAATGGCTAAATCAGATGTTATCGAAGTTGATGGCAAGATTATAGAGGCTTTGCCAAATGCAACATTTCGCGTAGAGTTGGATAATGGTCATATTATTTTATGTCATATTGCCGGAAAGATGAGAATGCACTATATCAAAATCTTACCGGGGGATCGTGTTAAACTGGAGCTTACTCCATACTCGCTCGATAAGGGTAGAATCACTTATCGCTATAAATAATAGGAGAAGATACTCTCTTCTCTTATTCCCATCTAAACTTGACGCTGCTCATCTCCTCGTTATTTCCCCACTCCATAAAACCGTTTTTATAGAGTAGAACACTTTTGTATCCAAGCTCCTCTTTGAGTATGAACCAGTTAAT
>JACXUD010000241.1 GCA_014764025.1 Campylobacterota bacterium
TAATAGCTACTTAAAAATGAACCGTTTAATCAACAATATTTCCCAAAGTTTGTCTTTGAAAAAAGACCATATCGAGAATATCATCAAACTTTTGGAGGATGGAGCCACCATCCCTTTCATAGCGCGCTATCGCAAAGAGCTTACCGGAGGAGCCGACGATGAGCAGCTGCGAGAGTTTGAGAGGCTCTATACCAAAGAGCGAAATCTCTTAGCCAAAAAAGAGGATATAAAACACCTTATAGCCGAACGCGCCGACCTTACGACCGAGCTTACAAGAGCCATAGAGAGCGCAGAAAGCATGCGCGAGCTTGAGGATATCTTTCGCCCCTACAAAGAGAAGAAGAACACCCGTGCGGGCGTTGCCATCGAAGCGGGTCTGAGCCCTCTTGCCTCCTTGCTTCGCGGTGCAGGGGTTACACGCTCCGAACTCCTTTCACATGCCAAAAAGTTCACCTCTCAAACTTTCCCCTCCCCGCAAGATGCTATCAACGGAGCAAAAGATATACTTGCCGCAGAGTTTGCCGATGATGCCAAAGAGCGCGATATTCTGAGAAACCACATGATGAAAAGCGCCGTTTTGGTCATAAAAAAGGGCAAAGAGTTCAACGAAAAGGGTCTTTACGCCCATTTTGCTGGCAAAAGCGAGCGTATTGCCCAGATACCCTCACACCGCTATTTGGCGATCATGCGCGGAAATAATGAGAAAGAGCTCTCCGTAACGATCGATGTTTCGCTGGAGCGCACCCATGAGAATATTGCACGTTTTAAGATCCCCAAAGAGGCGAAGGATTCAAAAGTTCTGCTGCTTGAGGCTTACAAAGAGGGGCTTGAGCGCCTCTTGATCCCTTCGCTCGAGCGTGAGATCCACGCTTGGCTCAAAGAGAGAAGCGATGCAGTCGCCATCAACACCTTCGGCAAGAACCTCTCGCAGCTTCTGCTCACGCCGCCCGTTACATCCAAAGTGCTTATGGGTGTCGATCCCGGATATGTGAGCGGCTGCAAGATAGCGATCATAGACGAACGCGGGAAATTTTTAGACCACGGCGTTATCTACCCGACCAAGCCCAAGGCCGACTATGAGGGAGCAAAAAGGGTGGTCATGTCGCTAACAAAAAGATATAACGTTAGCGGTATCGTTATAGGAAACGGTACAGCCTCTCGCGAGACGCAGGAGTTTTTCGCAAAGCTCAACCAAGAGATGCCCGCCAAGATTCCCTATACGGTCGTGAGCGAGAGCGGAGCATCGGTCTTTAGCGCATCAAAACTTGCTCATGAAGAGTATCCACAGCTTGACGTCACCATCCGCGGTGCCATCTCAATCGCCGCACGTGTGCTCGACCCGATGGCGACCTATGTGAAGATAGACCCAAAGTCGCTCGGTATCGGGCAGTATCAGCATGACGTCGATCAAAAGCTCTTGGCAAAGAGACTCCACGACGTCACGACGGACCTCGTCAACCGCGTGGGTGTGGATATCAACTCGGCATCGGCATCGCTGCTTGAGTACGTTGCCGGTATCGGGGCGAAATTGGCACAAAGCATCGTGGCGTTTCGTGACGAACAGGGTGCATTTCATACCAAAGAGGAGCTTTTAAAGGTAAAGGGGCTGGGTAAAAAGGCCTACGAGCAAGCCGCGGGTTTCATCCGTATCAAGAACTCCTCTGACCCGCTTCAAAACAGCGGCATCCACCCGGAGAGCTTCAAAGCGGCGCGTGCGCTCTTGGCATGTGATCTGAGCACTATCGAGATAGCTTCAAAGGCAAAAGAGCTGGGTATCGGCGAAGCGACGCTCAAAGATATCATCTTCGAGCTGCAAAAACCGGGTTTTGACCCAAGAAGCTCGCTTGAGCCCATCCCCTTCAAAGAGTCGCTGCTGGATATCTCTATGCTCTCGATCGGCTCCTTTGTAAGCGGCGTTGTGCGCAACATAACCGATTTCGGTGCCTTTGTTGATATAGGGCTGAAAAACGACGGCCTTATTCACATATCCAAGCTCAGCGCTTCACGCATCAGCCATCCCTTGGAGGTGCTTGGCGTCAACGACTATCTGCCCAAGATCGAAGTGATCTCGATAGATAGAGAAAAAAACAAGATAGGACTCAGCCTTATATGAACCCGACACTCTACTTTTTACGCTCGAGCGAGCAGTATGTACTTAAAAAGATGGTGCCCTTTGCATTCGGGCTTGATACGAAGATATACGGTGAAACAGACATGCACGCACTCGAACCCTTTTACGACTTCTACGGCTACACGAAAAACGATATGGGGCTCTATGCGCTCATCAACGGTGAAGTAGCGGGTGCGGTCTGGGCAAGGAAGATAAGCACCCAAACCAAACCGCAGGGCTTTTATGAAGATAACACTCCCGTTCTCTCTATCGGTGTTTTGCCAAAATTCAAAAACCAAGGGATCGGCAGTGCCATGATGGAGCAGTTTTTGGCAGAGATGAGCGTTTTATACAAAGCGGCCAGCATCGCTATCATGCCAAATTCACATGCCGAAAGTTTTTTAAAGAAGTTTGATTTTCAAAGAGTTGAAGGCAACAATTGCAACGATATTAT
>JACXUD010000242.1 GCA_014764025.1 Campylobacterota bacterium
TTATGGGCACCTCTAAAAACTCTACGTGCGATTTTAGAAGGAGCAATTTTTACTCTATTTATAGGAGGGGCTCGCACCTCCTAGCCAAAGCTAAGAGGAGGAGGCCTAACGCCTAAAGAGAGTAAAAATTGCCCTTCCCGAAGGGCTTTGGAGAGTTTTTAGAGGTGCCCTTATTATAATTGGCAAAATTTTAACATAGTTATTCGTAATCTAAGTTGTTTAGGGATATAATCCTCACCTATCACAAAATAGGCGATTGAATGATTCGTAAAACACTTAAAAAAACAAGTAAAAGTGAAAAACTCAGAGCATTTATCAAAAAATACAACATACCTCCCGAGTATCTCTCGACAAGTCGTAAGATGGTCTCTAGGGCGGTACTCTTTGGGCTATTCATCGCCTTTATCCCTATGCCGTTTCAGATGGCGGCCGTCATCGCACTTATGCCTTTTGTAAAGTTCAACGTGCCGATAGGCCTTGCCATGTGCTGGCTCTCAAATCCGCTCACGATGCCGCCGATGTACTATATGGAGTATCTGACAGGCTCCTTTTTTTTAGGCATGAAACCTGAGCCCGTAGAGATGACGCTTGAGTGGTTTAGCAGCAATCTTGACAACATTTTCATTCCACTCTATGTAGGAACGCTCTTCTACTCTGTTTTTGGCTCTATCACGGCCTATTGGCTGGTGAACCATTTTTGGAGATCATCAGTCCATCGTGACAAAAAGCTTCACCGCAGCCGACGCTAGCTCTGTTTGAGTCCGTTGCGTTTTGAAAAATAGGCCCATCCTATCAATCCGATAAGACTCATCCCAAGACTCATCAACTGACCTTGCGTAATTGCATTACAGCAGATGTATCCGATATGCGTATCAGGTGCACGCCATATCTCTGCAATAAAACGAAAGATGCCGTAGCTGATCCCATAGACCAAAATAAGCTCACCTGAGAATTTTTGATATCTGCGATAGAGATAGACAACAATAAAAACACCGATGCCCTCTAAAATAGCCTCATAGAGCTGTGAAGGGTGGCGAAGCACTCCATCAACATATATACCCCACGCCACGTCGGTCTCACGCCCGATAAGCTCTTGATTCAAGAAATTGCCGATTCGCCCGAAAATGAATGCCAAAGGAACGCTGATGGCAACGAGATCCATGATCTTGCCGAAAGCGACTTTGTGTTTTTTGCAAAAGAGATAGGCCCCTATCAAAAAGCCCACCACCGCACCGTGGTAGCTCATGCCGCGTATTCCTACAAATTCGCCGTTTGCAAAAGGGTTAAATATCTGCCAAGGATGTGAGAGGTAGTAGAGCGTATTTGAGTCGTAAAAGAGGATGTAGCCGAGTCGCGCCCCAAGGATAACGCCGATCTCGACATAGACAAAGAAGATATCGAGCTGATTATTCTCAAAAGAGAGGTTGTCGCGCTTGATGAAGTATTTACCGATGTAAAGCGCACTCACGAGTGCTAGGACATACATCATCCCGTACCAATGCACGGGAAAAGAGAAGATGTGAAATGCTATCGGATTAAAGGTGTCGTAGATATGGTTCCAGCTAGAATCCGGCATGTGAATTACTTCTTGAGCGCTTCGGCGATAAGTTCGATAGGGTTTTTAAAGACCGTCTCTACCCCTGCACCGTGCATCGCGTTGTTGATCTGCATTCTACATGCACTGCACTCGGCACTCACCACATCGGCTCCCGTCTTCTCGATCATCGCCGCTTTTGGTTTGCCCACAGCCTGCGCAAAGTGGTACTTCTCACTTTGCATCGTCACACCGCCAAAGCCGCAGCAGGCATTCGGATCGCTCATCTCGACTATTTTGTAGTTTTGCTTGATAAGATTACGCGGCTCTTTATGGATGCCTTGCATCTTCTTAGCATGGCACGGGTCGTGATAGGTGACGATGCGCGTATCTTTTTTCTTTGAAGCAAGCAGATGCTCTAGATGGGTATGGTGCTGCAACCACTCCGTCGCCATAAAGACCTTTGAGGTTATCTTCTTCGCTCGTGCTTTCCACTCAGGCTGGTCGTGAAAGAAGTGTTCATAGTCGATCTTTATCATCGCACTGCACGTCGCTTCAGGGATGATGATGGCTTCTACGTCGTCGATGAACTTCTCGAAATATTTGATGTTGTGTTTTGCATTGGCATCGACCGTTGCAAAATCACCCGTAAAGTATGCAGGCGCGCCGCAGCACTTCTGATCTTTTGCCAAAAAGGCGTCTATTTCGAGCTCTTTGAGGATATCTAAGAGCGACTCGCCGATGTTACGGTAGTTGTAATTCCCCAAACAGCCGATAAATACCGCCACTTTTCTTTTGCCGCCGTTGTTAATATTTTCGGCATGTGAATTTAAGAATGACTTTTTCATCAAACTCGGCAGAAGTCTGTCGGCTTTGAGCATCGGCAGGCTAAAACGCGGGTTCATCGAGTCGATCTCGGCCTTTATCTTAAAGCCGCACGTCTGAAATACATAGCCAAGCTTAAAGGCCAAATCCATCATCTTTCTATGACGAAGCAGATAGAAAAATGCACGTTTATACCAAGCGAT
>JACXUD010000045.1 GCA_014764025.1 Campylobacterota bacterium
TCGCGTCAGATCGAGATCATTAAAGAGTTGAGCGAACTTGCCTAGAAAGCTATTGCGATTCACATGCCGATATCTTGGCATGTGAATCGATCTAGAGGTCTTTGCTTCTATCCATTAAAATAGGGATAAAGATCAAAGAGACGATGACGGCGGCAACGGTTCCTGAGATAAGGGCCACACCAAGCCCTCCGAATACCGGATCGCTTGCAAGAAGAGCAGAACCGAGGATGATCGCTATTGCCGTAAGCATGATCGGTTTGGCACGAGTCGCGCTCGCAACGGCTATTGCGCGGCGTTTTTCAATCCCTTTGTAGTGGATGAGTGCACGTGCAAAGTCGATAAGCAAGAGAGAGTTTCGAGAGCTAATCCCCATCAGGGCGATAAACCCGATCAGTGAAGTGGCTGTCAAGAAGAAGGTCTCGGTCGTGACCAAATCGGCAACCCAGTGACCTATAATCACCCCGATGATCGATAAAAAGCTTCCGCCGAGAACGATCCCGCTGAGAACGAACGATTTGTAATAGATGACAAGCAGCAAAAAGATCAAGACAAGTGCAGCGATGAAAGCGGCACCAAGGTCTCTAAAGGTGTCAAGCGTTACCTTCATTTCGCCGTCCCAACGGAGCAGATACTCTTTGCCCGTTGTTTTATCTTTAAGAGTCAGGTCAAACATATAGGTCGATATTCCCGGCGATTTTGTCACCTCATATTGCGACGAGAAGTGTTCGATCATCTGTTCTCTCGCATCAAGCAGAGGATAGACCTGTGAGACCATATCGGTCTCTGCAACTACATTGACCATCGTTTTGAGGTTTTTGTGATAGATGATCGGAGTAGATTTCCCCTCGACTATCTCGACTACCTCCGTCAGGGGGATCATCATCCCTTCACGGTTCATTAGATTGAGTGCCGCCAGTTTCGTTTTGAGGTTAAAAAGTGTCGATTGCTCAAGCTTTTGGCTCTCTTCGCTTAGAGAGACAAAGATCGATATCTGATCGTTGAGATCGATCGTATTCTTTACGGCAACACCCATCCCTTCGAATGCAAGATAGAGGATCTTATTGACTTGATCCACACTGAGACCGCTGCGGGATATCTTCTCTTTGATCGGGATAAGTTCAAATTTTTTGTAGCTCTCATCAGCCATCACATCGACATCGACAAGCCCTTCTGTTTTATTCAGAATAGATGCAACCTCTTTAGAGAGAGCGATGATCTCGCTGTTCTCATCACCGTAAACCTCTACCACGATAGAAGCAAGCGTAGGCGGGCCTGCCGGCATCTCCACCATCTTGATATTGGTTCCCTCGACCAAAGGTTGACAGCTCTTTTGGATGATCGGTCTGATACGCTGCACCATGCTAAAGGACTTCTCGTCACGTTCGTGCTGATCGGTGAGATTGACGACGATCTCGGCGTACTGTTCACCCATCTTCATGCCGCTTCCTTTGACAAGACCGGCATAATCAAGAGGAGAACCCTGCCCCAAGAAGAGCTCCATATCGGTAATGGACTCCTCTTTTTGCAGAATATCCGTGACACAGCTGCTAATAAGCTGTGTCTGCTCATAAGAGCTTCCCGTAGGTGCATCGATATAGATGCTAAAAGTATTGGCGCTTTTACCCGGCAGCATCTTAGCCAAAACGATCTTTGTCGGAAACATCATGATCGACCCCGCTAAAAATGCGAAAACAAGCCCGATGACAATGAGTCTCTTTTTTGAGGAATCAAGAATATCATAGATGAAGTTCTCAAACTTTTTACCTTGATGTTGAGACATTATTCAGCCTCCTTGTGTGTTGTGTGTTTATGGGCTCCGTCACTTGAACGCGTAAGCAGTTTTTTGCTCAGATACGGCGTGAAAATGTATGCCACGACGAGTGAAGCCAAGAGGGCTACGGGAACGTTGAGCGGGATAGGCTTCATAAACTCTCCCATCATACCGCCGACGAAGGCCATCGGCACCATAGTTAGGATGATCGCAAGCGTTGCAACGTTCGTAGGCGCACCGATCTCATCCGTGGCAGAGATGAGCAGTTCGTCCTTATCGCGCTCTTCTGAGTCGTGTGCGTGCATGTGTCTGTGGATATTCTCGATAACGATGATAGCGGCATCCACGAGCAGACCCAAAGAGAGCAAGAAGGCAAAGAGGGTGATCCTGTTGATGGTCTGATCACCTAAAAACGCCACAAAGAGCGTTGCCGCCAAAATAGCGGGAACGGTAAAGGTGACGATGAGCGACTCTTTCCAGCCAAGAAAGAAGACAAGCATAAAAGCGATGATGACGATCGTAATAAGAAGATGGTGTACAAGCTCATTAACGGCATCGTTAGCCCTTACACCATAGTCTCTTGTGATCTTATAGCTAATACCGAGCGCATCGAGTTCGGATTTTTTGGACTCAAGAAGCTCTTTGACGTCATCGGTGACAAATACCGCATTGGTGCCTGCTAACTTAGAGACGGACATCGTTATCTGCTCGTAGCTGCTGCCGTCTTTGAAGATGATATGTGCACTTTGCTTATTTTGAAGATCGGTACTGTCCGTAACGGTCGCGACATCCTTCAAATAGATAGGGCTTCCCATATATTGCGCGACGATGATATCTTGAACATCCTTGATAGAGTCGATGGCGTTTTGTATCCCAAAGACTACGAGTCTGTTGTCCTCGGTATTGGCTTTGACGTTCGGGACGCGGATAGCGATCGATTTGATCCCCTCAACGATCTGCCCAAGCGAGAGGTGGTAGCCTTTGAGTTTTGCAAGATCGACCTCTACGTTGTATTGCTGCTTGTGTGCCCCTTTAAGCTCAGTTTTTGAGACGCTCTGTAAAGCGCTGATCTCGCGTTTGATGTTCTCTACTTTTTCTAAGAACTTCGGATATGCGATGCTCTTCTCTTTTTGATAAAATGCGATCCCCATGATCGGGATATCGATATCGATATCAAAGGGTTTGACAAGCGGCTGCATGATGTTCTTTGGAAGCTGATCCATATTCTGCATCACTTTGTCGTAGAGTTTGAGGTTGGATATCTCGCGGTTTTGACCTATGAAGTACATGACATTGACGATGGCTACGTTTTCGGCAGAGACGGCATAGATGTGTTCGATCCCTTTGACTTCGCGCAGACGTGCCTCGAGCGGCTCGATGATGATCTTCTCTATCTCTTTTGGCTTAAGCCCCGGGGCAGGGATGATGATACTGCCGCCGCTAATAGAGATCTGAGGATCCTCTTCGCGGGGCATGATTTCTAAAGAGATGTAACCGATCGCAAGCAAAAAGATGGCTAAAAGTGCCGTGAGCGGATTGTAAAGAAAGGTCTTAGCCAATCTTCCGGCATAATCGCCCACTTTGATGTGTGATAAATTCTTCTCTTTCATCTACTCAGCCTTGATGTCGATCGTTGCATACATACCAGGATAGATAGATTTGTTTTTGTTCGTAAACGAGACCTTGATCTTAAAGGTATGCGTCATAGGGTTTGAGTTCGGGATGATCGCACTGACGGTTCCGATCTCTTTGATACCCAGCGAAGGGATCTGAACGCTCACTTTTTTGCCGTGGTGAACCGAAGCAAGATTGCTCTCTGCGATCTCCGCCGCAATTTTAAGATTGGTGAGATCTGAGAGGATCACGGCCGGCATGCCAGGCATTGCCATCTCGCCGACTTTAATGTTTTTAGCCACGACTACGCCGTCATTCGGTGCTTCGATATTTAAGTATCGGTATTGGTTCTTGACCTCGGCAAGTTGTGCCTCTGCCTGAGTCACCTGCTTTTGGGCGATGTCGATCATGTTGGCAAGATTTTGTTCGGCAAGTTCAAGGTTTTCGACTTCGAATTTAGAGACCATATCTTTCTCCAAGAGACGTTTATGGCGCTCAAGATTGAGTTTGACGTTCGTGTATTGATTTTGATACATTTGAAGACTCAACTGTGCTTGCGATATTCCAAGCTGCACCTGCGTGAGTGCCGAGTCGATCTCTTTAGAGTCGATAGTATAGAGAAGCTGCCCTTTTTTGACATATTCGCCTTCACTTACGTTCACGTTCGTTACAAAACCCATAAAACGGCTTGTAATCATCTTCTGGTTATCCGAGATAACGCTTCCGGAGAGGGTCAGGGTCTCTGCTAAAAGTGAGGCACCAAGTGCGACTATAGTTAAAAGTTTTCTCATTATTTCTCTCCGTTTGCTAATTTTTCAAGCGCAAATACACGCTCGTTTCGTTTGTTGTGTGCCATTTGAAGCATCAATATCTTCTCGATCTGTTCAGACTGTTTGATAATGACGTCGCTCATGGATGCGAGCTTCTCTTTGTAGCGCCCCTCATAACTCTTATATATCTCATCCGCGAGGGCAAGCTCTTTATTCAGCGATTCGATCTCTAGGTCATACTCTTTGATCTCTGTTCTTATCTTGTCGATCTGCAGTAAAATACCTTGTTTTGCAAGCTCTACCTGCGTTTTTGTCTTGAGCTCTTCTACGCGTGCTTTTTGGACTTTCGCCGCATCCACGCCGCCGTTGAAGAGGTTCCAGCTCAGACGTGCTCCGATCGTGTAGGCAAGGTGGTCTTCAAAACTTCCCAAGAAGGTGTCATCGGCGCTCGAGACCTCACCGAAGGCTCCCACCATAGGCATGTAGGCAGATTGAGATGCGCTAAGCATATTTTTTCTTATCTCTAAGCCCGTCGTAGCTCTTTGAATATCGAGATTGCTCTCCAGGATAGCTTCGTTAGAGAGCTCTATCATAGGCACATCGGAGCTGAGAGCCGTTATGTTTTGGATGTCTTGATTAAGCAAGAAGCTTATGAAGTGGTAGAGAAGCTCTTTGTTGGACTCCATCTGCGCTACGAGTCTTTGAACGTTCCCTTTTTTGGCTTGTACCTCTAGGATATCGACTTTTTTCGCATATCCGACGTCGATCATCTGTTTGGTCATATTCTCGAGCGTATCGATGTTCTCCAATATAACGCTAAGGTTTTTGATCGACTCATTCAAAAGAGCCATGTCGTAGTAGCTTTTACGGAGCTGATAGCTCTTCTCTTTGAGTACCTGTTCTTTCTCTAGGCTTTTCATTTTGCTCATGGCATTCATGATGTTCTCATAGCTGCTGATCGCAAAACCCGTAAAGAGCGGTACCTCGTATTTGAGTTTTGTTTGAAAATAGGTGCGAGCTTCAGGGTAGTTGAGCTTGTCGGGTGCAGTGGCTAAGAGCGAGACCCCTCCGTCAAAATTGGGAGAGCCCGGAGTTATCGTACCCATGCCCGCTATAAATTCATCAAAACCGAAATCTCCGAATGTCGCTTCGCGTGAACTGAGTTTAAAACCAAATACACTCCCTGCGTCGTTTGAGTTAGCAATATCTTGAATAAGATCGATCTTGCCATAGTGCATCCCTTTGACACTTTTTGATTCGGCATGAGCCGCCTCTTCATCATAAGAGGCAACTTTTATCTCGAGGTTTTGCGACTTTAAGATACCCATAGCCTCGTCGAGCGTAAGTGCACTCTCGGATGCGCTGAGCAAAAGCGAAGCACACGCAATCGATGCGAGTATTCTCATACGGTCTCCTTCTCTATAAAGATTAATAATCGTAATTTAATCTATTATTTTATCATATATTTGATAATGAAAAATCGATGAAGAGAAAATCTTGAATAATTTCTATACGGCATGTTTCAAAAATGGACGTTATTGATATGTTTATATTTTGTTTTATACGTCAGTGTCGGTCTATGATAATTTATAGTATTTGAAGCGGAGCGGAACTTTGGCATGTGAAATTTGAAATAGTTATACGGAAATAGCGGGTATTGATGGAATAGAGTCTGTATATTATAATTTATTGTGAATTTAAAGAGTGATTCTCAACTCATTTTAAGTTCTTATCACTAAAATATCACGTATTAAAAAAAATTATATAAGGAGTATAGATGTCATACGCTTGTCCAATGAGTTTTAAGCTGATCGACTCGAATGTTTCGCGCCTGAACTCGCTCTTTGTCTCTCTACTTGTCATGCTCTATCTTAGCTCTTCTGAGCTAGCTATATTGCTCTATTTAGTTTATGATTTCTCTATGCGTCTCTACTACAAAAAGAGATACTCGCTCATTCACGTCACATCATCGTACATCATCTCTTTTTTCAGGATCGAGCCGAAGAATATCGACAGCGGCGCCAAAAGACTAGCCGGGGCATTCGGACTCCTTTTTGTGATACTTTTGGTAATGTTTCACCTGCTTGATTGGTACTTGCCGCTTGTGGCAACCGCTCTTATATTTTTGTCGTGTTCGCTGCTGGATGCTTTTTTTAACTACTGCATCGGTTGTAAAATCTACTTTATCATCAAGAAGATATATCCAGCTTTTATGAACTAAAAGGTACAATTGCGTAAATTTTCCTCAAAGGCATTTTCATAGATATGCAGTTTATCGTTGACTCCTTTATCAAAAAAGGGAATGTTTTTAAAAAGATGCAAGAGATCTCGCCGAGCGAACTCGGGATCCGCAACAAAATCAAGATCTTCAAAGCTACCGATACGAAGGGCTCCTTTTGGGCGATCTTTGCCATCTCTCAAAAGAGTCGTATTCTCATGAAGGACGTAGTAAAGATGGAGGAGATCCTCTACAAGCTCTCTCTTCTAAGTGATCACAATTTTAAGGTGAAGGTTATCTTTATCGATGCCCCTTTATGTTCAAAAGCCAAAGCGGCGTTTTTGGAAAAAGGGTGGAAGATACAGGCATGATGCTGTGTGATATCGGCAATACCTCCTATCACTTCTTTGACGGAGTGAGGGGATACAAAAAGAGCGTCAAAAGCTTCAACCCCGTCTCCATGCGCGAGAGGGTCTATTACATCAGCGTCAATTCACATGCCAAAAAAATCCTCTCGAAACTTGAGAACTGGATCGATCTTGCACCCTTTTTGGACTATTCAAAATACTATCCAACGATGGGCATAGACCGTGTCGTGGCATGTGAAACCATTCAAAACGGGGTGATCATCGATGCGGGGAGCGCCATCACGGTGGATGTGGTGCGCGATGGGCTCTTTATGGGCGGTTTCATCTATCCCGGCGTGCGTGCGATGCATGAGTGCTATAAAAATATCTCGAATGCGCTTGACTATCCTTTTAATTACGAGTGCGATTTGGATATAATGCCGAAAAATTCGCAGGATGCCATCAGTTATGGCTTTTTGAAGCCTCTTTATATGGAGGTTATGCGCCATGATGCGGAGATATACTTGACGGGCGGCGATGCGCCGAAGCTCCACAAGATATTTTCACATGCCAAGGTCGATGAGTATCTTCTCTTTCGCGGAATGCAAAAGATAGTTCACAGACTACAAAACCAATAAGAAAAAGGCACCCTATGCTAACAGTAGCCCTTCCTAAAGGTAGAATCGCCCAAGAGACGCTTGAGATATTCGAGAAGATATTCGGCGAGAGTTTTGTCTTTAACGATCGAAAACTGATCCTAGAGACCCCGAAGTTTCGCTTTTTGCTTGTGCGCAACCAAGACGTTGCGACCTATGTTTTCCATCAAGCCGCAGATATAGGCGTTGTCGGTCTTGACACGCTAGAGGAGCAGGGGCTTGACGTTATCCGTCTTTTAGACCTGAAAAAGGGTGTCTGCCGCGTAGCGATAGGGATGAGAAAGGGCGAAAAGCTTGACCTCTCAAAGCCCGAGCTCAAAGTGGCGACCAAGATGGTCAATATCACCAAACGCTACTTTGAAGAGCGCGCGGTCTCGGTGGATATCATCAAACTCTACGGCTCTATAGAGCTTGCTCCGCTTGTGGGTCTTGCCGATATGATCGTGGATATCGTCGAGACGGGAACGACGATGAAACAAAACGGGCTAGAGGTCGTTGAGGAGATGATGACCTCTTCAACCTACCTTATCGCCAACAAGAACAGCTTTATCGCTAAAAAAGATGAAGTGCTCGACATCTATAAAAAAATAAGCGACGTTATAAAAAGCGATGCATAACTTAGATCTCTATGCAAAAGTGGAACACCTTTTAGGCATCGACGATGCGACCGAGGCGCTTCATAACCTCTATGCAAGCGAATTAGAGGCATACAAACCAAAAACGCTTCTTGACGTCGGATGCGGCCGCGGCCTCTTTATGAAGAAGATGATCCAAGAGGGTGTGTCATGTATTGGAAGCGATCTAAGCCAAGTGATGGTAGAGCACTGCAAAAGCGAAGCGCTTGAGGCTCACTGCTGCGACATAGATAAGATAGAGGGCAAGTTCGACGCTATCGTAAGCATCTTTGACGTACTCAACTTCTTTAGCCACGACGAGCTGATGATCTTTTTGGAAGAGGTCGCAAAACGCTTGAACGACGATGGCGTTTTCATGGCCGACATCAATACCCGTTACGGTTTTAGCGACGTCGCGGACGGTTCGATGGTGAGCGAGAACGAAGATGAGTTTTTAAGCGTCGATGCGATCTTTGAAAATGATCTTCTTGAGACGACGCTCACACTCTTTGAACGCGGCGAAGGGGATTGCTATAGACGCTATCAAGAGAAGATTGTGCAGTATTTTCATCCGCTCAAGAGTTTTCAAAAGCTTAACTCTTTAAAGCTCGTCGATAAACAGACATTCGCACTCTATGAGAGCGGCGACAAGACGCTGCTGATTTTTAAAAAGAGATGATGACGCGATGATGAGAGTCAAGTTAGAAGAGCTGGCATCTAAAAACAAAGAGGAGCTCATTACGCTTATCATGCAGTGCCAAGATGCGATGTTCACGGCATCGGCTCAGGTGCATGTTCTGAGTCATCTCGACAGACTCAAGGAGCACCCATCCCTAGAGGCGCATATCGAGAAGGTCTATAGAAACTCAAAGAACGTAAGCGTCATGATGTTTCGCATCTATAATCTGAGCATGAGCGAAGAGATCTTTAGTAAAAACATCGCTAAAAAGATCGTTGCGGATGCTACGAAGCTGATCAAGACCTATATGCGCTCTACCGACATCCTTATCAAATACAGTGATCAGAACTTTATCATTATTGCACCGAACACCGATATGGAGGGTATCGAAAAATATGCCCAAAAGCTCTTTCATGCGATCTATACGAATGAGTTCGCAACGATTTCACATCTCAAATCCAACTTCGCATTGACCACTTTTTTAGAAAATGACTCTATCAACACCATCGTAAGCAGACTCATCACCGCACTCGGAACGATCGAACAGAACACCTCGAAGTTCACTATCAAAGTATGAACGGCGATTTGCAGCGTTTGGATGCAAAAGGGTGTGACGCAGCGTCGCTTATGGAGCTCTTGAGACGATACGCCGCTATGAAGCCTCGATCCATCGAACTTCTCGTCGATAGAGAGGATATCGAGCGTATCGGCATACGCAACCTTTGAGATTTGGCATCGCTTTTTCACTACAAATTCGAGCTGCCACAAGAGAGTGCAGAGGGCGTCACACTCTATTTCAGCGGCTTGAATGAAGAGGAGTCGTTTCATAAAAGTGTCGCTTCACAAGAGAAATACGGCGTCAGCAGCAGCTTTTTTCATATCGACAAGAAGAGCCAATTCAGTTTTCTATACCACTATCAAGCAGCACTCAGACGCGTTCGCATTCAAGAGAGAAGACGCGTGCTCAATCTTGGCATCAACAAGGGCGATGAGTTTACGGTGATCCAAGATATGCTCTTGCCCGAGGAGTTTGAGAGGGTGGAGTTTGTCGGCATCGACTATTGCGAATCGGCGATCTCACATGCCAAAAAAGTTTTGGCATGTGAAAACGTACACCTTCATACGCACGATATCAACACTCTTAAGGAGCTTGGAGTGGGGAGATTCGATCTGCTGATCTCGATAGGAACGCTTCAAAGCTCGAATTTGAACTTTAATGCCGCCTTTATGGATATCTTTCAAAACCATCTTGAAAAAGGGGCCGCAGTCGTACTTGGTTTTCCTAACTGCCGCTGGATCGACGGCGAGATGATCTACGGTGCCAAAGCCCCAAACTATAGCTTTAGCGAGATGGGCTTGGTGCTCAAAGATATCCATTTTTGTAAAAAATATCTTCAGCAAAAGGGGTACCGAGTCGCCGTGACGGGAAAAGAGTGTCTCTTTGATATCGGACAGATTCAGTCAAAAGAACTTGATCGGCTTTTATATCCGTAACGTCTCGGATATGCCGCGTAATCCGAAAAATCAAGCCGATCTCTATGAGATAGAGGCTATGGAGTATTTTCGGGCTCATCCGCAAGAGAGCGAATACTTTAGAGGTGCCCTTTAAAGAGTATCCACAGGTAGGCAACGGTTTTGTCCAATACGCTTCGCCCATCTATATCCAAGAGCAGTGTCTGATGTGCCACGGTACGAAAGAGGAGGCGATAGGGAGTATATCCGAGCGCTACGATGATGCCTATAACTACCATATCGGTGATCTGCGCGGCGTAGTGAGCGTGAAGATTCCCTACGAAGATATCAAAGCTAAATTCATCAAACATGAGCTCATGGGTGCGCTCTTTTTGCTTTTAGTTCTCATCGGATTGATGCTGATAGTCTTTAAGAACCTCTTTTTTGAACTTAAAAAGAGTGAAAAAGAGGCGAAGGCGATAGCCCATACCGATGCCCTTACGCGGCTTTATAACAGACACTATCTTGAGAGTCTTGAATTGAGCAAAAGCGAGGCGTGCATCGCTTTTTTAGAGGTGCCCTATTTTAAAAAGATCAACGACACCTATGGACATGAAGCGGGCGACATCGTGCTGCAAGAGTTTGCAAGGCTCATTACATCACAAGTTCGCAGCGATGATATCGTCGTTCGTTACGGCGGTGAAGAGCTCTTGATCATTATGGAGGGCGTGGGCTATGAAGCCGCCATAAGAAAGCTGGAGGCTATCCGCAGGAGTGTCGAAGAGCTGTGTGTGCTCTATAAAGATGAGACGATATGCGTCACCGTCTCTATCGGATTCGCAAGCTCATCGATCGGTGAGAGTCTCGAGAGCCTTATTGCCAGAGCGGATCAGAATCTCTATGAGGCCAAAGAGAAGGGGCGCAATCGAGTCGTTAGCAAGGCAAGAGGGTGATATGCGTTATCTCGCTCATCGAACCTAGACGCATAGGAGGCCCCCAAAAGCCGCTCCCTCGGCTCACATAGATCTGAAGCTTCTCGTTATGCCGATGCAGGCCGCTGACGTAGGGCTGTTGGAGTTTGACCAAAAAGCGAAACGGGTAGAGCTGGGCGCCGTGGGTGTGGCCGCTGAGCATCAGATCGACGCTATGCGTCACCTCTTCGATATATTTAGGCTGGTGAGCCAGCAGAATGGTCGGATGAGCATCATCGATCCCTTTTAAAGCATCCTCGAATTCGGGCATGTGATGCAGCACCCTGTAACCGAAGATATCATAGACCCCTACAAGATTGATCTTTGAACCCTCGTCGCCTATT
>JACXUD010000243.1 GCA_014764025.1 Campylobacterota bacterium
CGATCCCACTCTGCATAGAGCGAGGATTCGTTTACGAAGGTATCAAAATGGATGTTCGTATCGGCAAGTGTTGCAACGATAAGCTTCATGACACGATCTTTTGCCCAGAGTGCCAGCTCTTTTTGACGCGATTCGTCACGAAGAGCGGCTTCACCGTAAACATCGATTGCTTCGCGTGCAAGGTCTGTAAGATACTCGCCGCGGTAAAAACTCTCCGGATACTCCACCTCTTCGTTAAAGATCGAAGCGCGCGCTTCAAGCTGTAGCGAGAGTCCTAAAAGGTCTATCTGATTTCCTGCATCGTTCACATAGTACTCTGCCGTGATATCATACCCAAGGTGACGCCCAAGACGAAGCAGCGTATCGCCGTAAACCGCCCCGCGAGCATGACCGATATGAAGCGGACCCGTAGGGTTCGCACTTACAAACTCTAAAAGGATCGTGCCGTTTTTCTCACCGCGTGCATACTCTTTTTCATTCTCTAAAGCCCATGAGCCGTATGAGTCTAGAAAATCTTCACTCAAGTGAAAATTGAGGTAGCCCTTGATCGCCTCTACTTTGTTAAAAACCTCTATCTCACCGAACGACGATGCAAGTTCATCGGCAATGGCCATAGGTGACTTTTTGAGCTCTTTTGCAAGCGAGAAAGCAATAGGTGTAGCAAAGTGACCAAAACTTCTATCTTTTGGTTTCTCTAAAACCACTTCGCGATTGAGTTTATCGCGAAGTATAGCCTGTACTTTTTGTTTCAACGGAATTAAGCTTGTGTAGTAGTTTTTGGAGTCTCTGTTGCAGCTGTTTTTGGCTCTGTAGCTTCAACTTTTTTCGGCTCTTCTGCCTTGACGGTTGTTTGCGGCTCTTCGTCTTTCATCTCTTTTTTAAAGTTCTTGATTCCTTGACCAATCCCTTTTGCCAAATCAGGTATCTTTTTCGCTCCGAACAATAAAACGATGATTCCAAAAATCAGAAGTAGTTCAGTTCCACTAGGCATTCCCATAAGTGCATCCTTTTGTAAAATAAAGTCAGGAAGTATAGCCTGCGTTAGCTGTAACTACTCTTATCAACTTTTTTTATATCCTCTTAGCTCTCGATATCTTCCCACTTGTGCACGAAATCGTTGATGATATCGTTGGATACTTTAAGGCGTGCCGCTTGAGCGATAAGTCTAAGCGTCTGCGCCGCTTCGTCAAGGTCGTCGTTGACGATCAAAAAGTCATACTCAGAGATACGTTGTATCTCTCTCTTTGCCATCTTGATTCTATTTTCGATCACCTCGTCAGAGTCGGTAGAACGTTTATAGAGCCTATTTTTCAACTCCGAAAGCGTCGGCGTGGTGATAAAGACAGAGGTCGTGATCTCTCCCAGGCGATTATTCACCGCCGTGTTGCCCTGAACGTCAATATCAAAAAGGACAAGCTTCCCCTCAGCCAAGGCATCTTTTACAGGTTTTAAAGAGGTGCCGTAGTAGTTCCCGTGTACGAGTGCATACTCCAAGAAGTTATCATTGTCGATATCTTTTTGAAACTCCTCTTTCGTCACGAAGTGATAATGCACCCCCTCGACTTCGCCGGCACGCATAGGGCGCGTTGTTGTCGATATAGAGAAGTAGCACTCGCCTATATCATCTATCACCTTATTGATCAGCGAACTCTTTCCCGCCCCGCTTGGACCCGATAGGACTAAAACCGCTCCTGTTTGTCTATTCATTCCCTATTCACCTATTGTAATGTTGATACTGATTTTCTTGCCCTCTAAAGAAGCGGCAAACTCCTCGTTAGAGAGGACCTCAAGAAGTTTTTTAAGCGACTCGACCCCGCTGTTTTTGGCATGTGAACTCTCTGCTTCTTTTATAGGCTCCTGGGCTTTTATCGGCAGCTCGCTCTCTTGAGGCTCTTCGTCCTCTAGCGCTTCATCTGAGACCTCTTCGCCCAAAGCCATCTTCAGATCACGGCTTTTGAGTCCATCCAAGCCGGCAAAATCCTCATCGGCTATATCCATCAGCGTTTGAACATCCACTTCGCTTTGCAGATCCTCTTCGCTAAGCTCGCTGGTTGCACTTTCGATCTCTTTTTCGAGAGCTGCAGGATCTAAATCCAAATCAAAATCATCTTCATCGTCACTCGCGGCATCCTCATCCATCTCATCGAACGACTCATCATCTAGAGCCTCTTCAAGCTCATCGTTCTCGATCTCTAAAGAGCCCTCGTCATCCATGGCGATGGAGTCCAAGATAGCATCGTCAAGCTCATCGTCTTGCAAATCGCCACCCTTTAAGAGCGCCGACTCATCAAGCTCCTCATCATCTATCTCGAACTCATCCGTCTCTTTGGCTTTTGTTGCCTCGTTCTCCCCTTCATCCGAGAGATTGTACTCTACGACATCCTCTTCATCCCCTTCAAGCGCCTCATCACCCAAATCAAAATCGAGCTCATCGTCAAAATCGCCCTCGTCAAGCTCAAGCGCATCTTCAATCGAGAGTCCATCTTGTTCATCGGCCGTACTACTCTCTTCATTTAGATCGTCGTCGAACCCTTCCATCACCGATGGCTCCTCTG
>JACXUD010000244.1 GCA_014764025.1 Campylobacterota bacterium
AGTATAATCGCGACAATCTTTTGTTTAAAGGAGACTAATTGTCTAAAAAAGCAATATTAGTCATCACGGATGGAATAGGCTACTCTGCCAAGACGGAGTATAACGCTTTTTACCATGCCGCTAAACCGACGTATGAGAGACTCTTTAAAGAGGTGCCTCATTCGCTGATCAATACTTTTGGGCTAAGTGTGGGGCTTCCTGAGGGTCAGATGGGCAACTCGGAGGTAGGTCACATGACGATAGGAAGCGGTAGAATTTTGTACCAGGATTTGGTCAAAATCTCGCTGGCGCTTTCAGAAAACACAATCCAACAAAATGAAGAGTTCCAAAAGCTTTTGAGTGCGTCAGACAGACTTCATCTGATCGGATTAATGAGCGATGGCGGCGTGCATTCACATATTGACCACTTTTTGGGTCTTGCCGAGATCGCGGCCAAAGAGGGCAAAAAGGTCTTTTTGCATCTTATAACAGACGGACGCGACGTCTCACCGACATCGGCAAAAAAATTTCTAGAGCAAGTTCTACGCCACTGCAGTGAAAATATCTCGGTAGCAACGATCGGCGGCAGATTCTATACGATGGATAGAGATAACCGTTGGGAGAGGGTGCAAAAGGGGTATGACGCGATCGTTAAAGCGATGCCGAAAAGCGAATTGGCTCCGGCTGAATACATCGACGCTTCATATGCAAAAGATGAGACGGACGAGTTTATGGTTCCTGCCGCATTCGGCTCTTATGAGGGCTTTTTGGAGGGTGACAGCGTACTCACCATCAACTTCAGAAGCGATCGTATGCGTCAGTTTACAACGGCTATCGGGGATGCAAACTTTAACGGCTTTGCAAAAGTGCATGTGAATATCAATCTTGCAACGATCACGGAGTATGATAAAAGTTTCACGTACCCCGTGCTCTTTAGAAAAGAGAGCCCGAAGAATACGCTTGCCGAAGTGGTATCTAAAGCCGGGCTTCGACAACTCCATACGGCAGAGACGGAGAAGTACGCGCACGTGACATTCTTTTTAAACGGCGGTATCGATGAACCCTATTTAAATGAGACTCGCGTGCTTATCCCCTCGCCGAATGTCAAAACATACGACGAGAAGCCGCAGATGAGTGCACCGGAGGTCGGTGAAGCCGTCTTAAAAGCTATGGACGAAGCGTATGACTTAATCGTCGTCAACTTTGCTAACGGCGATATGGTAGGGCATACGGGTGATTTCGAAGCGGCGAAAAAAGCGGTCACGGCCGTAGATGAGCAGCTTGGCAAAATTGTGGCAAAAGCAAAAGAGCAGGATTACGCACTTGTGCTTACTTCAGATCACGGAAACTGCGAAGAGATGCGCGATGACGAGGGGCATGTTCTTACGAACCATACGGTAGGACAGGTGTGGTGTTTTGTTATGGCCGAGGGCGTGACGAAGGTGCAAAGCGGGGGTCTGAACCATATTGCACCGACCGTTTTAGAGTTGATGGGGCTTGATATCCCTGCAGAGATGGATCATAGTTTAATTTAATAAGGATAGAGATGAGATTTAGCGGTAAAAATGTATTAGTAACGGGTTCAAGTCGCGGTATCGGTGCCGAAGTGGCAAAGGTTTTGGCAGGGTATGGCCTTAAGGTGTGGATCAACTACAGAAGCGGTGCGGCAGCGGCGGATGCCATCAAAGCCGAGATCGAGGCGGCAGGCGGCAGTGCGGCCGTGATCGGGTTTGACGTAAGCGATGAAGATGCCTTTGTTGATGCGATCAAAACAATCGTGGATGCGGACGGCGAGCTTGCATATCTTGTAAACAATGCAGGCATCACCAATGATAAGCTTGCTCTTCGTATGAAGATGGAGGATTTTATGTCGGTTATCAATGCGAATTTGGCTTCATGTTTTACGGGATGCCGTGAAGCGATGAAGGTGATGAGAAAGAAGAAATTCGGTTCGGTCGTGAATATCGCTTCGATCGTAGGCGAGACCGGTAATGCAGGGCAGACGAACTACTCGGCGAGCAAAGGCGGCGTTATCGCAATGACGAAATCTTTTGCACTAGAGGCAGCATCAAGCGGCATCCGCTACAACACTATAACACCGGGCTTTATCGCCACGGAGATGACGGATGTATTAAGTGATGATATCAAAGCATCGTTTACATCTAAAATTCCGATGGGACGTTTTGGAAATGCGGCCGAAGTTGCAGAAGCGACGGCATTCTTGCTCTCCGATCACTCAAGCTATATAACAGGAACGACCCTTAAAGTAAACGGCGGAATGAACATGGCATAACGCCTGTTTCTCTTATATAAACCCTCTAGATAGGGGTTGCGGCATGTGAAACTGCTATGCAACCCCTCCAACTCCTTTAACTTTCCCTTTGATTTCTATCTTGCTTAAGGGCACCTCTAAAAACTCTACGCGGTTTTAGCTTTAGGAGATTTTTGCTTAAGTCAAGGCGACGCGAAGAGCCATAGCTAAAGCTACGGCGATGA
>JACXUD010000046.1 GCA_014764025.1 Campylobacterota bacterium
GACTCTTACAACGAGTACCGTTTCGAGCTGAACTACCTCTTTTAGTAGTTCGGCATGTGAAAGAGTCAATCGGAATTATTTCCGATTAGATTCTTCGTTTCACTCAGAATGACGGAAAGAATGGGGTTATGATATCCCCACTTCAAAAATCAAATTAAGAATCATATTGCAAGGTTGGATCTATGAAGTCACTATTTTTGAGTGCGATTGTTTTTCATTCCCTTTTCTCCTTTACTTATGACATCAAGCCGGTCAAAGTCGCAGAGGGTATCCACTGCTACTTCGGCGCTCCTGAAGTGATGGATAGAGTCAACAACGGCAATATGGTCAACTCCTGTTTTGTAGATCTGGGCAGCAGCTATCTTGTGATAGACAGCGGCCCGACCTACCTGTATGCCAAGCAGGCTACCGCAGAGATGCAGAAGATAAAAAAACAAAAAGTATCCTATGTCATCAACACTCATATACATGATGACCATTGGCTCGGCAACGGCTACTACCAAGAGAGCGGTGCAGAGATAATAGGACCTAAAATATTTGCAAATACAACCAAAAGCAAAGAGACGCGTATGCAAAAACGCATCTCAAAAGAGGCGTATGCCAAGACCGAGGAGGTCTTCCCGAGCAAGATCGTAGAGGGTCAGAAGCAGCTAGAGCTTGAAGGGGTCAACATAATCTTCAAAGCATACGACAAAAAAGCGCATTCAGAGAACGATATGACGGTTTTTATACCCTCAAAAAGAGTTGTATTTGCAGGTGATTTGGTCTTTAATGAACGAATCCCTTCGCTGCGAAGCGGCGATATCAACCATTGGATAAAAGTGCTTGAGAGCATCAATGCGATGGATGTCGATTTTGTGATCGGCGGACACGGTCATGCGGTCTCCAAAGATTCGACAAAGGCGACTCTGGAGTATCTCACGACTCTCAAGGCCTTGATCCTTAAACAGATGGAGGAGGGCGCAGATATAGCGGATGTGGTGAAAAACTCCGACTTGCCTGCATTTCAATCCTATAAACTCTATGACATGATGCACAGACAAAACGTAGAGGCGGCTTACAGAATGCTGGAGTGGGCTGAATGAAACAGCTAGCATGTGCGCTATTTTTGGCATGTGAAATCTTTGCATTCGAGTGGAAAACACTAGAAGAGGCAAAGGCGTTGCAAGCCAAAACTCACATGCCGATAATGATCGACGTGGTACGCACCAACTGCCACTACTGCACCGATATGGAGCGCGACGTATTCGAAGATAAAGCGATGTCGGCTTGGTTAGAGAAGCGTTTTATAAGTGTGAAGATTAATCTTGACAAAGAGCCGCTCCCTTTTAGCGTCAAGGTCTCGATGACCCCGACCTTTCTCTTTTTGAACGAAAAGGGCGAGATCATCAAGAGTATCCCGGGCTCATGGAGCATAGAGGATTTTCAATCTTTGACAAAGGGGATCAAATGATTCGTCAAAGCCTTTTAGGAGCATCTTTGGCGGTTACGCTATCGGCGAATGACGGAGCCGCGCTTTTTGATGCACAGTGCAATGCTTGTCATGTGAAGTACGTACCCGTGAATGAGTTGATGGAGAACTTTATGAAGGGCAAGAACGAGAAGCTCAAACTCCTCGCCCCGACCCTTAATCAGCTCAACTTTCGTATCAAACAGATGGTCGGCGATCCTAAGGGTGATGCTGAGATGCACCGCATCGAGGTGGTCGAGTTCATCAAAGATTACGTCATCCACCCCGACAAGGCTAAAAGCGTCTGCCTGGCGGAGGTGATCGACAATTTTGAAACGATGCCGAGCATGAAGGGGCAGATCAGCGAGAGCGAACTTGAAGCGGTTGCAGAGTTCATCTATGACTATACTCAGCCAGAGGAGCGAAAATGAGAGCCTTTATTTTGGTATTCTTGCTTTTGGCATGTGAGTTTTCACATGCCGATACGAAGTTTGCAGAGCCAAAACCTTCCATCGACCAGCCAAGAGAGATAGTTTTTTCTATCAAAGGCGGGAGTGATGAGGAGATACACCATGTGCTGAGTTCTGCAAATAATGTACTGAAGTTCTATGGCCCCGAAAATGTCAAAATGCGAATAGTCGCCTACTACCACGGCATAAGAGCTCTTCTTAAAAAAGAGAGTGACATCGCCGTTCGCGTGGATGCTTTGATGCAGTATGACGTTGAGTTCGTGGCATGTGAAAATACGATGCGCACCAAAGGGATCAAGCAAGATGAGCTCATAGAGGGTGTGGAGATCGTAACAGCCGGGATCGTCGAGATGGTCGAGCGCGTCAAAGAGGGCTGGGTCAATATCGTTCCATAGATTGTTATTCGTATTACGAGCAAAGCCCTAAAGCTACCCGCATTGAAATGTGGGAGAAAATTAAATTTGAAATAAGGACATAAAGATGAAAAAAATCTTCGTAGCATTCGTTGCACTGTTTAGTGCCCTAACACTCTTTGCAAAGGGTGATCTGCATATATTCGATATTGCCAATAAAGATGGCAAAGTGACGCCTCAAACGATCGAGAAGGCCTTTGCGGCAAACGGTTTTACTATTTCGGTAAACAGCGAGATGAACTACCCGTACAAAAAGCAGTTCAACCATACAAACTTTAAAACGTTTAACCTGCTTACGGTCTATCACACCAAGCTTGCTCATCAGCTGGTGCAAAAACACGCGGTTGTCGGCGTGCTGACTCCGATGGGCGTTGGTATTTTTCAAGGGCTTAACGACGATACGCTTCATGTCTCTATCCTCACCGCCGAGGCGATGGGCAAGATTCTAGGCATCAAAGAGCCGATGCTAGAAGAGCTTGAAAAAGAGGTACTAAAAGCGATGAAAGCCGCTGCACCGAGTGCAAAACACAGACTCAGCGAAGATAGTCTTGGGAGTGCGCATAACTTGGTAACAAAGTATGAGTTTGCACTTGACGGTGCTGAGTGGGAGGGTGCCAAAGAGGAGCTTGAGATGCGTCTAGAGAACGGTTTTGAGCCGTACGGCTTTGTAATGCCGAACTATCTTGACTACCAAGCAGAGATGAGTAAAACAAGCGATGAGAGTGCGTATGATTTCTTCTCTACATACTCAATTTGTAAACTCAAAGTGATCTACACGGTCTCAAAAAGTCGCCCCGAGGCTGCCGCGTTCGCACCGTGTTCATTTATGGTCTATAAGAAAAAAGATGAAGATAAGATCGTTCTTGGTTTTCCGGGCGTCTATAACTGGCTCAGCAGTGCCCGCGTAGAGGACAAAGAGGCGCACGACGTGTTGATGCAAGCACAAAAAGATTTCGAATCTATTCTTAAAGAGGTGACAGAGTAGCCCTATGCGGGCGGCTCTTAAGCCCAACTCAAGAGAGTAGTTTGTAAAATCTCTCAAAACTTAATAACGGATTATACTCCTATGAAAAACCTTCTTTTAGCACTTTTCCTCTCACTTTCACTCTTTGCAGCGCCGCCGAAGTTTCTTATGCCCGAAGAGGCCTTTAAACCCCATGCCAAGTTAAACACAAGCGGCAATATCATTGCCAATGTCGAGCTGGGAAAAGGGATATACCTCTATGAAGCGCAGACGAAAGTAGAGCTGAAAAACGCGGCCGGAGTCGTCGTAGAACGTACCGAAAAACCCGAAGCGGTCGATCATGACGGTGATAGGGTCTATACAAGTACACCGAAGTTCACGCTCTTCTTGCAAAAAGAGAGCGGTGTAAGCGGCATAGTCAAAGGCGAAGTGGTCGTCTCATACCAAGGGTGTTCGGAGCAGGGGCTTTGTTATGAGCCCGATTCAAAGAGTTTTGCAATAGATATCGACACCTCAAAGCTTCCAGAGACCAAAGCTGAGCCAAAAGCACTTGATGTCGCAACGCTTAGCAGTGCCGATGCGCCAACTTCAAAAGCAAACGCCGATCTCTCAGAGACTGACGCTATCGCCAATACCATCCTCTCGGGCAATCTGGCGATCATCATCCTCACATTCATGGGTTTCGGTCTGCTTCTTTCGCTTACTCCATGCGTCTTTCCGATGGTGCCGATCATCTCGGGCGTTATCATCTCTCAAGGCAGAGGTATCACGACAAAAAGAGCCCTCTTCCTCTCGCTTGTCTATGTTCTCTCTATGGCGGTCGCCTACACCATAGCGGGTGTGATGGCGGGGCTCTTTGGTGCAAATCTGCAAGCCGCCCTTCAAAATCCCGTTGCGATCTTCATATTTAGCGGTATCTTCGTAGCCCTCGCTCTCTCTATGTTTGGTTTTTACGAGCTTAAACTCCCCGACTCTTTGGTGGCAAAAGTGAGCTCTTCAAGCAATCATTCGGGCGTGGCTGGTGTTGCCATCATGGGCTTCTTATCTGCACTCATCGTCGGGCCGTGCGTAGCTGCTCCGCTGGCGGGTGCGCTTGTCTATATCGGTCAGACGGGTGATGCGGTTCTTGGCGGTATCGCACTCTTCGCCATGAGCATAGGGATGGGTATCCCGCTGATCGCCGTGGGTGTGAGTGCGGGCAAATTCATGCCGCGTCCGGGTGCTTGGATGACGATGGTTACGGATATCTTCGGGGTGATGATGCTTGCCGTGGCCATCTGGATGCTGGAGCGTGTCGTGAGCGATTATATAACGATGGTGCTCTATTCAGTTTTGGGTATCGGTTTTGCGCTCTATCTGGGTGCACACGAAAAAGAGGTGCACATCTTTAAAAAGAGTATGGCGGTCGTGATGCTCATCTACTCTATCTCGCTCTTTATCGGGGCGCTTGGGGGAAGTACGAGTATGCTCAAACCGCTTGAGTTTCTAAAGCCGACCGTTGCTATTGCGGGAGTCAATCAGCAGGGTTCAACGCTGCAATTCGTGAAGGTTCATACCATAGAGGAGCTCGATATGGCAATGGCCAACGCGAAGGGCAAAAAAGTGATGGTTGACTTCTATGCCACATGGTGTACCTCCTGCAAGGAGCTAGAAGCGATCACCTTCAAGGATCCAAAGGTCATCAACGCTCTCTCTGAGTTCGTCTTAATAAAAGCCGATATAAGCGCCAACGGGGTGGAGCAGAAGGCACTCTCTAAAAAGTACGGGGTATTCGGTCCTCCGGTGCTTCTCTTTTTCGATGCATCGCACACGCTTCAAAGTCCAAAAACGGTTGTCGGCTATATCGAGCCTCAAAAGTTCCTAGAACATCTTGCGGCTCTGTAGAGTCGGCATGTGAAAATGAAAAAGTACCTCTTTCCCATCTCTCTGGCCGCTCTGGCGATCATCCTCTTTCAAAGCTCCAACGTCACCGTCATTATTGCAGGAATCGCCATATTTTTGATCGGCATGATCTTTATGGAGGAGGGCTTTAAGCTCTTTAGCGGCGGTATCTTGGAGAGAGCACTCCAAAATACGACAAACACCCTGCCAAAAGCGATCGGTACGGGGATCATCTCCACCTCTATCGTGCAAAGCTCTTCGCTTATCACCGTTATCATCATCTCGTTTTTGAGCGCGGAGCTTATCACCCTCTCGGGTGCTATCGGAGTGGTGTTTGGCTCAAACATAGGTACCACCACAACGGCATGGATCGTATCGAGCTTTGGGGTCAAGATCAAGATAGCCGCCTATGCGATGCCGATGATTATCTTCGGGGTGATCTTCAAGCTCTCCAAATCAAGAAGCTATCAGGGCTTTGGCAATATCCTTATCGGGCTTGGCTTCGTCTTTTTGGGTATCGAGTATATGAAAGAGGGTTTTGATTCGATGCGCGAAAAGCTCGATCTGGCAAAATTTGCCATCGAGGGGTATCTTGGGGTGCTCGTATATGTACTTTTAGGAGCCGTTGCCACCATCATCATCCAATCCAGCAGTGCCACCATGGCACTTATTATCACTGCACTCGCATCGAATCAAATAGTCTATATCAACGCACTCGAGCTTGCCATCGGGGCGAATATCGGCACGACGGTCACGGCGATCATCGGGGCGCTCACCTCAAACGAGAACGGCAAACGCTTGGCGGTCGCACACTTCGTCTTTAACGCCGTTACGGCCTTTTTCGCCATCATTCTCATCTATCAGTTCCAAGCCCTTGTGGATTATCTGGGCGAGATGATAGGCATAGCCGAAGACTACACCATGAAGCTAGCCCTCTTTCACACCGTCTTCAATATCTTCGGGGTCTTGCTTGTTGCGCCTTTTACGAACTATCTGGTCAGATTTCTAGAGTCGCTCTTTGTAAGCCAAAAAGAGGATGAGGTCAAAGCAAAATATCTCAATCCCGTAGTCGTCAAGATACCCGACGCGGCGATCAAAGCGATCAAGAATGAGGTGGTGAACCTCTATGACAACGCGCTCAAACTGATATCTAACGCGCTCTATATAGAAAAGGAGATATGTGACGGTACGACATGTTCAAGCAATATTCGTTTTAGCGAACCGAGCGAAAGAGTCGATGTAGAGAGCTACTATGCAAAAAATCTCAAGTCGCTCTACAGCGAGATCATCTACTTCTCTACGCTGGCGCAAGAGAGTATGAGCGAGAGCGAAAAGAACTACACCTATGACTATAAGCTCGCATCACGCGATATCGTCGAGGCGATCAAAGATCTCAAAGAGCTCAATAAGAACCTCTACCTCTACCTTAAATCCAAAAACAGCCATATAAAAGAGGAGTATAACACCCTGCGTCTTATGCTCGCCAACATCATCGTAGAGCTTGAGCGTCTGCGTTTTGAGAGTGACGATATAGAGGCACTTTCGAATGTGCATATCCTTAAACACAGACTTAAAGAGCTGGATAATATAAAAAACGATAAAATCGATAGTTTGATCCGTCAAAACCATATCGACTCGAAAATGGCGACATCGCTGATTAATGATTCTAACTACGTGCACGATATAGCCAAACGCCTTATTGAGGCTTCAACGATTCTCTGGATCGAAGATAGAGATATTCAAAACTTAGGAATAGAGTCATGAAGATAGAGAAGTTATTTGAGAAGGTAGGCCGCTACTTTGCCATCAAGGATTTTGACGAGCAAAAAGAAGAGACCAAAGAGAAGCTCGCTTTGAATCTTGAAAAGAAGATCCAAAAGATCAAAGATGAGCTCTCCGAGACAAATGGCGAGGGCAAACGCCAAAAGTTAAAAGAGCAGCTCGATGCGCTTACGAGCATTAAAGAGAAACTTGAAAAGGGGGAATAGATGAAAAAGATCATTTTGGTGTTGCTGGCACTCTCAACGCTTGCGTTTGCAAAACTGGAGTGGGGTATCGACTACGACGGTGCCATTAAACAGGCCAAAGCAGAGAATAAAAAGGTACTTGTGATGCTCTCGCGTGAGGGGTGTCCGGCATGTGAATACATGAAAGATATCGTCTTTGAAAACGGCAAAGTCGTTTTGGAGCTTAAAAAAGGGTATGTTTTAGTGATGATTGACATCCATAACGATTTCGTGCCTACGAATCTGAGCTACTACGGTACGCCTACTTTTTATATGCTTGACGGTAATGAGAAGAAATTAGACAGGATTGACGGCGGCGTCAATACCAAGACATTTTTGGAGCATTTAGAGAAGCTGAAATAAGGGTTTTATGGCCTTTTATTTCATGTTGCTCGATGAGATAAACGAGGCGAAGCGTTTGACGTATTCGTTCTCATAGGTCTGAGCGATCTCGCTGGCGACCTCTTTGTCGGTCGTCTCGCCAAGGATCTTTTTGAATATCGCTTTGATATCCTCTATATCGGCACGGTTCTCAAGACGTCTGCGAAGACCGATGACGTTGAGTCCGCGAACTTCGGCACGGTTGCCCTCTACAAGGGTAAAGGGAGGCATGTCATGGTCAACATACGATGCACCGCCTACCATCACACCCGTACCAAGACGGTTATTGGCCTCTACGGAGCTCATGCCGCCGATGATGACGCGCTCTTCGCACACGACGTTCTCATAGAGACACACGGCATTCGTCAATATACAAAACTCGCCCGTCTTAACACCGCTGAGGATTTGAACGTACCCCATGATAAAGTTGTGATGACCTATTGTGATAGGTTTAGGGGTCTCGTTCTCATCCTCTTGCGCGCCGATCTGAACAAACTCGCGCACATGGGTATCGTGTCCGATAAGGATCTTTGAACCCTCTTGGCCGATGGCGCTGAACGAGAAGACGCGGACGTTCTCGCCAAGACTCAGGTCACCCTTTAAGATGACGTTTGATGCAATCTTGCATCCGTTGGCTATCTTGACGTCTTTACCTATGTGGCAAAAGGGGCCTATCTCTACGCCATCGGCGATAAGCGCGCCGTCCTCTATGATTGTTGTGGGGTGTATCATCTTATTTACTCGCTATCTCTAAAGTTACTATGCTGTCTTCAATGGTCGCCAGCGTGCCGCGCTTACCGCTGTTAAGATACTCAATAAAGGCACTCAGCTCATCATAGAGGGCGTCTGAGCGTTTTACGAAGTGATCGGTCGTAGAAAAACTGTTCGGCGACGTCGAGACGTACTCTTTGAGGGTCTGGTTCAAAAGATTCGCCTCAAGGTAGCGGATATGCGAATCAACTGAACTTCGGCATGTGACGTGGATCTCGCGTTTTCTAAAAGGCGTGAGCCAGTTGGTCATGATATCCGCAAGCACGTTGCCCTCTAGCGTAAAGCCGATAATGGCGTTGTCCTCGTGGGTTTTGTGGATCTTTTGCGACTTATGCACCGAAACGTTCACGATCTCTTTTTTGGTGATGAAGCGAATAAGGTCGCTGTCATGCACCGAGAGGTCGATTAAGATACCAACATCGGCGATGCGTGAAGGGAACGGCCCGCTGCGATCGATCGAGACGAAGAGGATCTCGTCGTTGCCGATCTGATCGATGAGTGTCTTGACGACGGGATTAAAGCGCTCGATGTGTCCGACACAGCTCTTAAGACCCTTTTTGTTGATGGCGTCAAGCATCTCGCGTGCATCTTGGATATGCGAAGCGGCAGGCTTTTCGATGAACATGTGAATGTCGTGTTTTGCACAGATAAGCGCGATGTTCTTGTGTAAAAAAGTCGGCGTGACGATGATGATCGCTTCGGGCTGAGTCTGGACGATCATCTCATCTAGGTCGGTGAAGAAGGGCTCGTCGAACTCGCCGTTTTTGACGACATCGCAAAGCCCTACGATCTGAACGTTCGAGATGTTTTTAAGTGTGCGATAGTGGTTCTTTCCCATCGCTCCAAGACCGACGATTGCAATGCGTCGCATTAGAGAGCCTTGAGCGCGGCTACGATGAAGTCTTGCTCCGCATCACGCAAGAACGGGCTCATCGGGAGCGACATGATCTCTTTAGAGACCGCTTCGCTGATAGGGAAGTCTCCCTCGCCGTATCCAAGATAGGCAAAACACTCTTGAAGATGGAGTGGAAGCGGGTAGTGGACGGCTGTAGGAATACCTTTGGCGTTGAGCGCGGCGATAACCTCTTCGCGATCTTTGACGCGCACCGAGTATTGTGCATAGACGCTTGTGTTGCCCTCAACGATGGTCGGTGTCGTGATATTTTCGCACTCTTCGAGCATATCGTTGTATCGTGAGCCGATATCGTCACGAAGCTTCACCTCTTTGTCGAAGTGTCTGAGCTTGACGTTAAGCACGGCGGCTTGGATCGCATCCAAACGGCCGTTGATACCCACATATTTGTGCTTGTAGCGCTCGTTTTGCCCGTGGTTAAGCAGCATACGCATCTTTGCCGCAAGTTCGTCGTCGTTGGTGAAGATCGCTCCGCCGTCCCCGTAGCACCCAAGCGGTTTTGAGGGGAAGAAGCTTGTACACCCGATAGTAGAGAGGTTGCACGATTTTTTGCCTTTATAATCCGCGCCGAAGCTTTGGCAGGCATCTTCGATGACCGGGATGTTGTGTTTTGCGGCAATTGCGTTGATCGCATCCATCTCTGCACACTGGCCGTAGAGCGAAACGGGTATGATCGCTTTGGTGTGTTCGGTGATGTATGACTCTATCTTCGTCTCATCAATGTTGTACGTATCAGGGCGGATATCGACAAACACCGGTTTTGCACCCAAGAAAGCGATCACTTCAGCCGTGGCGATGAAGGTGAACGGAGTCGTGATGACCTCATCGCCCACTTTGATATCAAGCGCCATAAGTGCCAAAAGCAGGGCATCGGTGCCGCTGCTGCAGGCAATAGCGTGCTTTGAGCCCGTATATTCCGCAAGCGAACTCTCGAGTGCGTTTAGCTTCGCGCCGCCGATGAACTGAGCCGAGCTCATAACCTCCAAGACCTCTTTGTCTATTTCGCTTTTATACTCGTGATATTGTGCCTGAAGATCGATAAAGTTGATTTTCATAAGTGGGTGTGCCTTGTGATGGAGTTTTGCGTCTGCATGGGCCGCTTTTTAAAATTTGCAATTTTACCATAAACTTCTTGGCGTGCTTCTGAAAAATGAGTTATAATTGCGCAAAAATTTCAAAAGGACGGCATGTGAGAAAACCGCGCGGTTTTGGTAAGAACTACTTTACGCTCTCTTCCATTTTAGCCTACAGCGTCTCCCATAAACTACAGAGCCAAGCCGTCCGTGCGCATGAACATTTTGGATGGCAGGGCTCTTGCGAAGATACTGATGAAGAGTCGCCTCCCGATGATATTTTGCTTACATCTTCGGTACTGCAAAACGACAAGCCCTGCCACTGCAACTGCATCTTTAAGATCCGCATCCGCCTTATCCTACTTCTAAACCATTTTATTCCGCGCTGTCCATACTATACGACCCACTTTGCATTTCGCCGCAGCGGCGTGCATCCTCCTTTCTCTCCTTTTTTCATATAAATTAATTTTCGATGTTAAGCAATAAAACGAACTCGTCCGTTTTATTGGCAGGGACTAAAGTCCCTACAACCCCCTAAAGCTAGCCACATCATTCAAATGTGGCAGAACAATCGATCTTTTACGCGCTTTTTTCAAAATGCGTAAGATCAGTTTAAAAATTAAAAAACAAAAATGACAAAAGGATATTCACATGCCAAAAAATTACGTAATAGGTTTTCCTAGAATCGGTGAACAAAGAGAGTTAAAGAGAGTCTTGGAGAGTTATTGGGCCAAAGAGGTGCCATTTAGCGAAGTGGAGCGCGTGGCACGTGAGCTCAGAGAGCGCCACTGGAGATACCAAAGCGACGCGGGGATAGACTGCATTAGCTGTAACGACTTCTCGCTCTATGACAATATGCTCGATACTTCGGTGATGCTCGGGGCGATCCCG
>JACXUD010000245.1 GCA_014764025.1 Campylobacterota bacterium
ATAGAGGATTACAAACCGCCCTTTACGAAGGTCAAAGTCCAGCTCAACCCTCGTAACCTCGGAGAGGTCGATCTCACCGTCGTGCAACGCGGCAACAACGTGCATGTGAATCTTAGCTCCAACAACGCCGCGATCAATACGCTGGCGATGAACCTAAACGAGCTTCGAACACAGCTGAGCAACAGTGGAATAAATAATGCTACCTTCCATTTTAACGGCAGCCAAGATAGCGCGAACCAACAAAGCCAACAGCAGCAGCACCAACAGCGCCAAAAGGCAAGCGACGAGTACAGCTATTTTGAGAACGAAGAGCGCGGCGAAGAGCTTCTAAGCTCGCTAGAGATAGTCGTTCCGCGCTACGTATAAAGGATATACCATGGCAATTTCAGCAACATCATCCACAACCTCCAGCACGGCAGCCTCGACTGCGGTGAACGATAAAGGGGTGCTCGGCAAAGACGACTTTTTGAAACTCCTGCTCGTCGAGCTGCAGTACCAAGACCCGACAGAGCCTATGGACAGCGAGAAGATCCTCACGCAGACCTCACAGCTTGCAACGCTCGAATCAACGGAGAACACCAATAAAGCGCTCTCCGAACTTGCCGCTTCGCTCTCGAATACGCAGCAGTTCTCGACCATCGCGGCCATAGGTAAAACCGCCGATCTGGGAAGCAACGCCATCGCACTCGATAAAGGCTCAAGCAGCACCTTTGAGATGTACTTCCCGACCGACGTCTATAAAGGAACCGTCGAGATCACCGACATTGACGGCAAGGTGATCAAAACGATCGACGTAGGCACGAACGACAAAGGGGTCTATCAGTTCACGTGGGACGGAACCGACAAAGCCTCCAACCAAGTCGATGCGGGCATCTACTACGCCTCTGCCAGCTATACCGATCCTAACGGCAATGCACTCAAAACCCGTGTAGGAACATACCCTATCGAATCGGTACGATTTGAAGGGGGAGATACGCTTGTAAAAGTGGGATCAAGCTATGTTTCGCTCTCTAAAATCGTAGAGGTCTATTGAGGAGTCCATCATGATGACGCAAGCTTTCTACACGGGACTCTCGGGACTCATATCGGGTCAAAGCGCCATCGATATCACGGCCAATAATCTGGCAAACATCAATACGGTGGGCTATAAAGGCAACAGCACCGAGTTCGCTTCGCTCTTCGAGGTCTCTTTGGCAAACGTGGATAGAGGCTCTAGCATCAATAGCACTGTCGGGATCGGCGCGCGCGTTCAGGCGACGGCGATGGATCTGAGCCAAGGCAACATCATGCTCACGGACAGAAGCACCGACCTTGCCATCATGGGCAACGGCTGGTTCGGCATCAAAAGCGACGGCGACACCTTCTACACCCGTGCGGGTAACTTCACTTTTGACGAGAACGACGACCTTGTCACGCCCGATGGCCTGCACGTGCTAGGAACAGTCGGCAACAACATCAGCGGCACGACCATAACAAAACGTCTCGATAGCGTCGATCTCGGAGCGCTCAACGACCAGCAAAAGCTCCGTTTCCCGAAATCCCTCTCCTATCCGCCAGAACCTACCACGACGGCGCGCTTCTATGCCAACGTAGGCACAGACCCGGAGGTGAGAACCATGAGTGCGGGCGTCGTCGATCCGCAAGGCAACAAAAACGAGCTCAAACTCGTATTCACGAAAGCGGCCGTGCAGACCCCTCCGGGAACACAGTGGGATGTGGTAGCGACCACACAGAGTCTTGACGGCAACACCGTCTATGACACGCAAAGCGGTAGGGTCAACTTCGATGCGACCGGGGCACTCACCTCTTCGACGCTGAGCACCATCAACAACAACGGTGCGAACGTCACCATCGATCTGGGCAGCGATTTTGAGGGCGTCGTCTCTATCTCCAATAGCGACATTACCGCCTCAAGCCTAGCTGACGGCACCATCGGCGGCGATCTGATGGGTTATAGCATCAGCCCTAAAGGGGAGGTCATCGCCACCTTCACCAACGGTATGCAAAGCAGCGTAGGGCGCATCGCCGTCTATCACTTCCGCAACGATCAAGGACTGGAGCGCATTACGGGAACCCGCTTCCTGCCAAGCTCCAACAGCGGCGATCCATTCTTCTACACGGATGCGAACGGCAAAAATATCATAGGGACCAATATCGACAACTTCAAGCTCGAAAACTCCAACGTCCGTATGGAGGCAGCCCTCACGGAGCTCATCATCTTTCAGCGCACCTACGGCGCGAACTCCAAATCGATCACCGTAGCCGACGAGATGATCAAAAAAGCCCTCACCATGAAGGGCGGATGATAGATCCTCTGCTTTTTAATTTTTATATGTTTATACGCCATCGGAAATAATTCCGATCGGCTACGCTAACGCTGTGTTTCCCTCAGCGGGAAGCTCTCGCAGCTTGCTGCTCTTTATGTTATACGCCAT
>JACXUD010000246.1 GCA_014764025.1 Campylobacterota bacterium
AGAGACCCTGAGCTCTTCCGATGCGGCTACGCGAACCCGTTTGCGTTTGAGCGGAGAGTTTATATCGCTTTTAAACTCGCCGATTAACGCTTCGGATCTCTCACGCATCAGCTCTAATATTTTGGCTTGTATCAAACCAAGCTCTTTGGTCTGAGCATAGAGCGTGTCACCCTCTTTGACAAATAGCAGCTGTTTGGCACTGAGGCGTAGCGCCATCGTTTCACCTTTAAAACCGACTATCTTGGCATGTGATTTAACGACAAGCTCTTGAAATAACAAAGCGCCATCTATCTCTTGGCAATCTCGTAAGTTTTCCAAAATCTTATCTTGAGACCCGTCGATATACTCGACTCCTTCAATATCTGTCATAACCCTGTTTTCATCGGATGAGTTCACTCTGTCAATCAACGAGTAGGCTCGCAATTCGCTCTTGTTAAGCCCCTCTGCCGTATCAAAATAGGTAAATGCGACACTTCTTCTATATGAATCTTTATTGAGCCTATTCTTCACGATCATAGACCAATTATAAAGCTCTTGCGATGACTCTTTTGAGAGTAATATACCAAAACGGCTCCCCTCTAGACGAGCTACGATCATACTCTCATCGGTTGATTCTCTAAGAATATTGGCGGTGTGCATGAGTATCTGATCGCCCTTGGCATACCCCTCTTGTTCATTAATGGATTTAAGCTGAGGAATATCTACCACCATCAGGTAGAGACTCTTGGCACTCTTTTGAGCCGCTTCACGCTCTTTTGTGGCTAGTTGAATGAAGGTAGCGTAGTTGTTGAGCAGCGTCAATTGATCCTGAGAAAATTGCGTATAGAGCTTACTCATATCACACGCAGCGCCTCCCACTTCCGAAAGCGTCATAAGGTAGAGCGGCTCATTCGTCTCAGAAACGTCCTTGACTTCACCGTAAAAGAGAGCCGTTTTACGGCTTAACGTATCATAGATTTCGGCATCGAAGCTCTCTTTGGTCGATGTAATACTCTCAATCCAATCATTGATACTCTCGCCGCTTTGAAGGTTTTTTGGATGCAAGAAGTCAAATCCATCTTCAAAACGCGCATAGAGCTCTTTGATATTGGAAACCCCCCAAGAGTCTCAAAAGCGGCTGATTACAGAGTAGGATATTACCGTTTTGAAAGATAAGTATCTTTGTCTCTATAAAATTTATAATTCTAGATATTTGACGAAGCTTTTTCTCTTGAGTGCTAAGATGTATAAGACGATCATGCTGTTTTTCATATCGCACCGTGAAGATCTCTAAAACACCGGCAAGATTTTGATCTAATATTACCGATAGCTCTTCGAGTAGAAGATCAAACTCTTCTATCCGAGATTGATGCCGTTCAAACATATAAGCAATCAAGGCCCTCCGTAGCCCCATACAGATAATGAAGACATCTTTTGGAGTTATGTGTTTATCAAGCAGAAAATTGACAAGTTTACTCATAACGGGGCAGTCGCCTATCTTTTGAGAGCCTTCGATCACCCCTATTAAGTAGTTAAAGATATCCAATCCGTAGGTAGCGGCAAAGCGTCTCTTGCCGATCCCGTAAAGATCAAATATCTCTGTTACGGACTCTAGCGTACTCCAATGATCTACGATCTTTTTTGCGTCACTTTTAAGTGAATCAACTAGTAAAGCTAGATAGGGTGAAGGAGTTTGAATCATTACTGCTCCTCAAGATAAATTATGATTGATTATATCAAAAAGAAGAAAAGAGGGGTAATCTATCCTCGTAATGAGGATAGTTCATTAGAGGCGTGCGTAGTTTACGCCTAAACATTCAGGAAGGGCAGAGAGCTCTTTGAGTGTCGAATCATTGACGATATTATCTACTAGAATTACCGCCAAGGCTTGTGAATGCGTATTTCTTGCAAGTGAGAAGTCCGCAATATTGACTTTGTTATTGCCTAAAATCGTACCGACTTTACCGATAACGCCCGGCACGTCCGTATTTTTAAAGAGTACCATATCGCCTTTAAGCGCGACCTCGATATCGAATCCATCGATCGCAACGATTCTAAAGACGTTATCGTCAAAAATCGTAGCAGAGATCGTCGTAGTAGCGTGAGCCGTCGTCAATTTCACTGTGATCAAATTTTTATAGACGCTTGAGCTTCCAAGAGTTTCCGTCTCAATCTTCACACCCTTCTCTGCCGCGATAAACTCCGCATTGACATAGTTGATAGTATCACCGATATTCTGGCTCATAGCACCGACTACAACAAATGTTGCAAGTGAGTTCACATACTCTGCTATATCACCCTTGCCGCTTACTTTGATTGAGAGAAGCTGCGATTTGTTCATCTGAGAAGCTAGGAAACCGATTTTTTGACCCATTTCGATGAACGGTTTTACAAAAGCAGGTATCTTCGTCTCATCGATCGGCAGGTTTATCGCATTTGGATAGGCGATCCCTTT
>JACXUD010000247.1 GCA_014764025.1 Campylobacterota bacterium
ACATATTCTAAAAAATTGAGTGTCAAATCTATTTTTGCTTCAATTTTACTGTTGTTCGGTGCCTGAAAACCTTCAAATAAGACAAGGAGGCGTTCTCGTAAAGAGCCTAAAAACTGCAGTTCACTCTCAAGAGCATCTTCATCACTATTGACCTTCTCATGATGTATAGACTCCAATACCTCTTTCTTTGGCTGTTCAAGAGGCTCTTTCGCTCTTTGATAGGATTTTACGGTAGAGAGTTCGAGTTTTGTAGTGCTCTCTTCGAGCTCTGCTAGAGTCGATAAAATAACATCTTTTAATTCCATGATCTTAGTAGCCACCTTTCGAACTCATTAAACTCTATCTCCGTATCCATCTTTACAAAGAACTCTTTCATCTGAGTATTGACGTTTAGAAATTTTTTTCGTATCCCGGAGAGACGGCGAATCGCAATTTTTGCTTCGCTATTTTTCGGGTCTCTTTTTAGTATCTCTTTGTATATCTCCAACGCCTCCTCTTTAAGGCCTTGGAGCTCATATATATTGGCGAGTGTTAGTGTTTGCATTTCGCAGCGTAGTTCGCTATGATAGAACCCATTTCGCTTGTAGAACAGACCTCTTTTGCATCGTATTGTGCAAGATCTTTTGTTCTGTAGCCCTCTTTAAGAGCTCTTTTGATCGCTGCATCGATCTTATCGGCTGCTTCAATCTCGCCTAAAGCGTAGCGAAGCATCATCGATGCGGAAGCGATAGTCGCGATCGGGTTTGCTATCCCTTGTCCTGCGATATCAGGTGCAGAACCGTGAATCGGCTCATAGACGCCTATTTTTGCGCCTACAGAAGCCGACGGCAGAAGACCGATCGAACCTGAGAGCATACTTGCCTCATCACTTAAGATATCTCCGAAGATATTCCCCGTAAGGATAACGTCGAATTGACGTGGATCACGGATAAGCTGCATTGCCGCATTATCGACATACATGTGTGAAAGCTCGACTTCAGGATACTCTTTTGCAACCTCTGTTACGACTTCACGCCATAGTTGTGAAACATCAAGTACATTCGCTTTATCTACCGAACATACGCGTTTGCTTCTCTCCATTGCAATTTTGAATGCTTGATGTGCGATACGTACGATCTCCTCGCGGGTATAGACCATCGTGTTCCATCCGCGATTCTCATCACGACCTTTGGGTTCTCCAAAATAGATACCACCGATAAGTTCACGCACGACCATCAAATCGACACCTTGAACAACTTCAGGTTTAAGCGAAGAAGCGTTTACAAGCTCATCATAAACCGTTGCGGGACGAAGGTTAGCATAGACGCCAAGCTCTTTTCTAAAACGCAAAAGACCGCTTTCAGGGCGTTTTTCACGTGGAAGGTTATCCCATTTTTGCCCGCCTATCGCGCCGAATAGAACGGCATCGCTAGAGAGAGAAACATTGATCGTCTCTTGCGGAAGCGGATCGCCCGTCATATCGTAAGCGCATCCACCCATCAAAACCTCTTCGTATGAGAGATCAAAATCACAACAAGATGCTACGGCATCTAATACTTTTACCGCCTCGTCGATAATTTCCGGGCCGATTCCATCGCCCTTGATAAGTGCTATTTTATATTTTCTCATCTATTTTCCTGTTTTGATTTCATTTTGAGCATAGTTCATCAAGCCGCCCGCATCGATCAGCTCTTGCATAAATGCCGGGATCGGAATAAATTTATAAACTTTGTCCGTCCTTTTATTGGTGATCGTTCCGGCATCCATATCTACACTGATTACATCACCCTCAGCGATCTCCGCACTCTCTTGGAGCTCAAAGATCGGCAAACCCATATTGAATGCATTTCTGTAAAATATTCTTGCGAAAGTCGGAGCGATAACCGCGGAGATTCCGGCAGCTTTGAGTGCTATGGGAGCGTGTTCGCGTGAGCTTCCGCATCCAAAGTTCTCACCCGCCACGATAACGTCGCCTCTGCTCATTTTTTTGACGAAATCCGGATCGGCATCTTCCATGACATGTTTGGCAAGTTCAGAGGGAACGGATGTGTTCAAGTAGCGTGCAGCGATAATAAGATCGGTGTCGATATCTTTTCCAAATCTCCACACTTTTCCTTCAATATTTGCTTTTTGCATCGACAATTCCTATTCATAGTTGTTTTAGTGGCGTGATTGTATCGAAAATGAAGTTTCAGAAATATTAAAGAGGGGTTAAAGAAGAGTGATATTTTTTAGTATCACCCTATCTTTTGGCTTTTATTAGCGTTTGAGATTATTCGTTGTCTGCAGCATCTCATCACTTGTCGTGATAACTTTTGAATTTGAATCATAGGCGCGTTGACCGGTGATAAGATCGGTCAATTCAACGACGAGTTCAACGTTGGAGAGCTCTACGAATCCTTGACGGATAACACCTAAACCGTCTATCCCCGGCGTTCCCTC
>JACXUD010000248.1 GCA_014764025.1 Campylobacterota bacterium
ATTTCCATATTCCCTAAACCTCCTATGTTCAAATATTGATTTTTTTACCATTTTTCCATCCTCCTCATACTCTTGGACTATACGTTTTGTCGTGGCATAAACCACCGTGAGTCCCAAACTTTTTGCAAAGTTCACCATGATGTAAACCGCTCCAAAATCGCCTTGAATCAAAACCAAATCATCTTTTTTGGCATGTGAAACAAGATAACTTTTTACCGGTGCCAAAAGCTCATCAAGAGACTCCAAATCTGGCGATATATTGCTCCAAATTTTTTGCAGCTCTTGTGGCATGTGAATTGACTCCCTCACATGCCAAATCTTTTGAAGCTCATCTTTTTGAACATCGCTTAGCGAGTGCGAAAAAAGCAAATAGACATCTCTCATTTTTTTACCTCTTTGTTTTTTATATTCACAACTCTACCCACACTCTACGAAAACACTATTTCGCTTCTAATCTTTTAAGATACTCTTTAAGTTCACCCTGCAGTTTCTCTCTAAAACGCTGCGGTTCAAGAAGCTCCACATGCGGTATCCACGACTTTATGAGGTTATCTACATCCTCGTCGTGGCTAACCTCAAAGCTCACGATAAGCGAGCCGTCTTGGTTCTCTTGCTCTATGGTTTGGGTTTGAAGGAAATCTTTTGCCTTGAAGTATTTGGCTACGTTTGCATCAACCTTTATCTTCACACTAAAGCAGTTGCCGTCTTCAAAAAAGGCAGAGTGCACCTTTTGAAGCAGCTGTTCTATCTTGGCATGTGAAGTTTTATGATATTTCTCGGTGGGGATAAGTTTGCGAATGGCAGAGAGCTTGAAGACCTTTGTCTTTTTATCCTCTAACTCTTTGGCAAAGAGGTACCAAAAGCCTTCAAACGCGGCGATCTTGTAGAGCTCTAGCGTAGCCGTACGGTTGTGAAACTCTATCTTGGTGATCTGGCGATCCTCAATAAGACGCTCCAGCTGAGTGATGAGCGGCGAGTCTATGTCGATGTCTTCTAGCTGTTCATATTTAATGAAGTAGGGGCTAATAAACTGCTGGCGTACAAGTTTATTGAATATGCGCTCTTGAACCTTATCGATATCGTCCACATCGCTGAACTGATCGAGTGCGAGGCTTAAGAAGATCATCTCCTCTTTACTGAGCACTGTTTTATTAAGCGAGAAGCCATCGGCAAATACATGACGCTTTTGAGCGTCTTTGGTAATGGGAAAGTGCATTGCATTGAGGCGTTTGAGGTCGTTTTGGATCGTACGTGGCGTGACCAAGAACTCATCTGCTAGCTCTTTGGTGGTTGGTCTTTCATTGTCCGAGAGTTTGGTCAGAATTCCTATAAATCGAAAAAGCGCCTTGTCGTAATCTTTTTTTGGCATCATGTACCTCAACATTTTCTGTTTTTTTGAATTTCTCAGGATTTTAAAAAAGAGAGTCTTAAAATAGATTAAAAACGAAGATTAAATTTCGTCTTTTAAATGTCGGCATGTGAATTTGGAAAAAAAGTTACATCTCACCTCTCTGTTTTTGAAAGTAGTCGTAGATAAATGCTATCTCTGAGTCATCTTTGATCGTACTCATGAAGCGTATGAGGTTTTTAAAGGAGTCGTTTTGCATCTTGGCATTTACGCGTTCATTGGCACGATAATGGACTTTGTAATTAAGCAGACGGCGCATCTCTTTTGTATCAAAAATATCGACCTCTAGCTCTAGCTGTGCTTGCACAAAAGCATTGAGTGCCTCTCTTTTGTTCACTTTCAGAGGCTTTGGCGTCGGAGTCTCAACTCTTTTAGGCTTAGTTTTGGCTTTGTTAGCAGGCGTATGGAGTCCGAAGATGGAATCAACATCTTTTATAAAACGCTCAGTGCGCCCGATGGGTGAGCCGCGTAAAAAGATTCGTCTGGCATTAGCGCGTTTATACGGGGCGTGCATATCCTCAAACTCGGCATCGGTTTGAGGGTTGTAGAGTGTGTCGTCCGTTAAAAAGAGCATCAAAGCATCATTATCAAGCGTATTTCTGAGCGAATCGAGCTTATAGATGAAGTTTGCCGTTTTACGCTGATCAAAATCATCCCGGAATTTGCACTCTATCATGTGAAGATGATTCTCTTTCATAATCAGAATATCAAACTCGTTGCTGAAGTAGTCATCGTGAATATAGTAGTCATGTACCTTCACCCCAAGGGCAATGTCATCGAAGTTGAGATCTTTGATGAGGTTATAGATGTAGAGTTCGAACAAAAACCCTTTTTGAGTCGTCTTGATATATTCGGGAAGTTCGTTCTCTTTAAGATATTTCGGTTTGTCGCCCTCATACTCATCAAAGAGTCTTGAGATCTCGTTTTGATATTTTTGGGCTAGCGTGATATCTTGCACTCTCTCGATTATGATGTTTTTCATGGCCAAATGATCTTTGATCGACATGCTTTT
>JACXUD010000249.1 GCA_014764025.1 Campylobacterota bacterium
TACTGCATAAGCGCTCGCAAGAGCTGCCGCGCCACTACCGCCTCAACGGCGCTATCTACATAACCGACACGGCAGAACTCTTAAAAGAGAGGGAGTTCTTTTTAAAAAAGAGGCTCTACGCCTACGTGATGGATCGGCTCCACTCCATCGACATCGACGAGAAGATCGATTTTCTATTGGCAAAAACGATAATAGAGAGCCTTCAAGAGGAATAGCGATTGCTTAAGGCTCGCTAAAAGGCACATCGCATGGAAGATATCCAAAACCTCGCCATCGCCACCTACCAAAACAATCTCGAATATATCAACAAAGAGCATAAAGAGCTTGCAAAACTCCTCAACATCTTTGAAACGGCGCTTCAAAAAGGGGACTATGAGCCCCGTTTTGACCTTGAGTATGTCAACGGTTCGTTCGACGTCAAAGAGCTAGCAACGGGCAGATACCTCTATGCAAAAAACTCGGCGGCGCTCTCCAAAGAGTTTGCGGCCTCGATCAACTACTCCAAAGATCATCACATCTTCGAGGGGTTTCCCGTTTACAACTTCAGCGAAGAGACGCTCAAAGCGCTTAGCGAAGATGCCATTGCTATCGAAGGGGTCCTCTCTATCATGCGCTACTACTCCATCAATCAGCCCTCTCGCCGAGAGATGAAGGAGATCAAGAAGTTCATCTTCATCGGCACGGGGCTGGGTCTGCACATTACGCTCATCGATGCGAAGATACAAGGGAGCGAATATATCATCATCGAGGATGATCTGGAGCTCTTTAAGCTCTCTTTGTTCACCACGCCATACTACGAGATAGCACGACATGCCGAGCTCTTCTTCTGCGTGGCGGATGATGAGAACATCTTCTTAAAGACGATGCAGGCCTTTTTGGACAGCAACTTCTTCTACAACCGCTACCTCAAATACTTCAAATTCCCGACGCACTCTATCGAGAAGATCAAGCAGATCCAAAACGCACTCACGACGCAGACCTTTATCTTCTTCCCCTACAAGGCCGATCTCTACAAGAATATCCGCCCGCTCGAGTATCTTAACCAAGGGTACAATCTCTTAAACGTCGGCACCAACTTCACCTCAAAGCTCTTCTATGAGAAGCCCGTACTCGTTTTAGCGGCAGGCCCTTCGTTTGGGCAGAATATCGAGTGGGTCAAGGCCAATGGGCATAGATTCATCATTATCGCGGTCTCGGCGATCCTCAATACGCTCTACAAGCACGGCATCAAACCCGATCTTGTGACCCACCTTGACGGCAGCACCATGGCCGCAAAGCACTTCGATTCGGTCAAAGAGAGCGACTTTTTAGATCAAACGCTGATGCTCTTTGGCCCAAACACCCCAAGAAGCGTGCGCGAACTCTTTACTAAAGAGCAGATATTCTACTACGACGAGGGGAGCGACTACGTCAAGTCGCTAGGTTCCATCTATGCCCCTTGTATCGGCTCTACCAGCCTTGTCATGTCGCTCATCTTCAACTCCAAAGATATCTATCTGCTCGGGCTGGATCTGGCCATCAACCAAGAGACGGGCGAGACCCACTCCAGCGAGCATCTCTATACGAGTAAAAGCGATATAGAGAAGAAGCATGAGCTCTCCCAGACGATGGAGTATGTCAAGAACCTCTTTCCCGTCAAAGGGAATTTTACCGAAACGGTCTATACCAACGCCCTTTTGCACTCATCGGTTCAATCGCTCTATAAGAACATGGCGGTCTATAAACGCCCCGATCAGCACCTCTACAACATGAGCCAAGGGGCCTACATCAATATGGCGCTTCCTACTCGCATAGAGTCGATACCCGTAGAGAGTTTTACATCCATAGATAAGAGCCGACTCAACGCCGAGCTGCTTGCACTCTTCAAAGAGCACTCGATCCAAGAGCTTCCGCCCGAAGCAAAAAACGCCATGATGGGCAGACTGAGTGCGGCAAAAGAGAGCTATGAGCTTATCAAAGCCTATCAAAACAGCGTCTCGCACTCAAACAGCGAGCGCTACATCTATCAGCTGCTGGGCCTTGTCTCCGATCTGCTCAAACTCCATCCAAAAGAGAACAAGAACCTCTCTTACACCTACTTGCTCTTTTTTAAATACGCCCTCTCCATCGTGATGGATTTTTTTAACACAAAAGAGCTTAAGAACACAAAACGGGATATTAAGAAGTTCGATAAGATGATTCAGCACGAGATGGTCGATATTGCAACGATCTATATCGATGCGCTAGAGAATTTTTTAGCAAAAGAGTGAAAAGATAATATTGACATGCCAAGAATCGGCATGTGAAAAAGAGAGAGGTTAAGACTATTGGAGTAGTCTTAAGGGCACCTCTAAAAACTCTACGCGGCTTTAGCTTTAGGAGATTTTTGCTTAAGTCAAGGCGACGCGAAGAGCCATAGCCGAAGCTACGGCGATG
>JACXUD010000250.1 GCA_014764025.1 Campylobacterota bacterium
CGGTACACCGGTAGTTACGCTTCCCGTGATTCGCGGGTCTTTCGTACCGTCATTAAGCTCCGTGAAGTATATGTCGTGTTGTCTGTAGGCGTAGTCGTAACAGAACTCCGGAACATAGATGTCGGTAGAGAAGGTGATAAGACTTGGAACGTAGAAGTCGCCCGTCGATGTAAGGCGTATCGAGGCACTTGTCTGCTTGTGTGTCATATAGCTGCTGACGTCATGGTTTTGGATATCTATACCTTGATTGTTCGTATAGGATGGATTTCTGGTGACGCCGCTGATAGATGAGTAAAAGGCATCCTTAGTATTGATTGCATTACCTTCGAAGTAGAGTTTGTCACCGTTAATATTCGCATCCCCTTCACCCACAAAGAGTCCCATCGTAGAGTTGATATCGCCGCTTTTTGGCGTAAGGAAGCCCTCGACCGTGATCGTTACGTCTTTTGAAGATGAAGAGACGTATTGATATCCGTCAAAAACTGAGATGTTTTTGTAGTTCGCTGCCTCATCCTCATAGATAAGAACTACAGTCCACGCTCCAAAGTTACCGATACCGCTGTGAACCCCTTCAAAAGCCTTTATGTTTGCAACGGTCATAAAACCGTTGATATCTAACCCTTTTTTACCTATTAGCGAATTGAGTGGGGTATAGGTGGCATAGGTATAGCCTTTGTAGACAGGGTATATGTTGACCACTTCCGGAACCGAAGAGAACTTGGTCATGCCCGGTATATCGATAAAGACCGGCTCTTTTAATATATCGCTAGACTCCGTAGCATTTTTGAAACTCAGCAAACCTTGAGTATAGATGGCCGCCCAGACTATTTTGGCGTTGCTAGGGATTTCGATCTTGGCCGAAGAGGAGTTGTAGGTAGTGCTGTCGCTATCGACGTCGATGTATTTGAGATCCAAGTCATTGTTTCTCTTCGTTCCGGTATAGTTGTAGCATTTGCCCGAAGCATCTTTAGCACAGAGCACGGTATTCCCTATCAGCTTGATATCCCCTTGTACGATTCTTGTGTCTTCAGGGTTGCGAAGAGTGAAATCACGAAGTGACTCTTGGATTTTGAATCCGCATCTTCCAAGCGTAGAACGATATTTTTTTCCGTTTTTGGTATAGGTCGCATAGACGTTGCTCAGTGAGCTGATGTCAAACATCGCAACTTGTTCGACTGAGTGGTTCGCATCATTTGATTTGAGTCTGTCGGCAAGGTCATAGCTGATGGCTTTGTTCATCGTTATAGGACCAAAAGAGTAGTTTGAAGCTATGAAACACCCATCACCGAGTGTTCCGTTATCTATGGAGCAGTTGGACATCAGAGCAAAACCGCTCGTATCGACGACGACGTTGGCATCGGTGAGATTTGAACCGCTTGTGTTATTGATGGCTAAAGAGGTTGTTTTTGGAAAAAAGCCGCCTGCTGAGGTCGTTGCTCCGTAACAGATGTCATCCACCCCCGTATATACTTTTTGCACGGCAGTTGAAGCCGAGGCGCTGTTGTTGGCGGTGTTGCTGTCGGTCTGTGCCGCACTGAGGGTTACATTGGCACTGATTGTTTGCGCGGTGGACGGTGCCGTGACGATGAGCGTGACGGTTTCACTCCCTCCGTCTGCAAAATCGGCACTCTTCGTACAGTTGATACTTGTCGTTCCGCTGCAGCTCCAGCCGCTTGAGATGCTTTTATATGTTCCTGCCGAGAGAGAGAAAGAGAGCTTTACGTTGGTTGCCAAGACGCCGCTGTTGGCGATAACTGTCGTGTAGGTCAGATCTGCACTCGTATCGACGGGATCGGGTGTATCGGTAAACGAGGTGATAGAGAGATCGGTAGGAACGGCGGGAACGGCGGAAACGATTTTAAGATTATCGACATAGATAAGTTCGAGACTTGAGTTGGAGTGCGCATAGAATTTTATGAAAAGTTTTCCGGCACTATCTGTCTTTGCATTGATTTCATACGATTTTGTTCCATTGCTCGAGATGTTTTCCAAGCGCTCATCGATACCGGCAGAACCCGTGATCGTGACTTCGAAATCGTCACGGTTTCCGCTATAGTCATCCCAGCCGCCTGCCCACTCTATATCAAAGGTGACGATCACGTCGGTATTTTTGAGAGCCGAACCAAAATCGAATCTTCTTTTGGAGCTCTTTTTTCCTTTAATTTTAAGACGATCGTCATCCCCGTCGTCACGGTTGAAACCCCCATTGCTACTTGAATCGAATGTAATATCAATGGGTAAAGAGTCTAAAGCGTAACTACATGAGGGTAATAAAAAGAGTGTCGCTAAGAGAATTTGGAGTAAATGTTTTTGCCATTTAACAATGAACATGGCAGCCTCCTTAAAAAGCAAAAGTTAGTGCACAAAACACCGGGGCTCGGTAGCACTTATTGCTTGT
>JACXUD010000047.1 GCA_014764025.1 Campylobacterota bacterium
AAGAAGAATCGCAGCAACGGCACCGATCAGAATGACGAGGATCAAGACAACAATGATGATAATCAGTAAAAGATTACTCGATTTTTTTTCAGAGGGTGCTTTTTGTTCCTCTGTTGCTTCTTTATCTGCCATATTTCATCCTTTAAATATTTTAGTCTGTTACTAGTTCGGTAAGTGGTAAGAACTGATAAGATTCAGCATTGTAATAGTCTATTTTACCAGTTTCAATGTCGTAGTACCAACCGTGAACATATAGATCGCCATTTTCAAATCTTTTTTTAACTTTTGGATAGGTTAATATATTTTCGATCTGATTAATGACCGAGAGCTTTTCTGTCAGGCGAAGAAGCTCGTTTTTCGGTGCTTTTGGCCCAAGGCTCAGAATCGCCGATACTTTTGCCTTCTCTCCGAGTTCAAGCCATTTCTTCGTGTGAACCAAAGATGGATCTTCGATCTCTTCATAAAGATGTTGGCAGGCTCCACAATGCGAGTGACCGCAAATGATGATCTCTTGAACTTTTAAAACGCTTACTGCGTACTCGATACCCGATGCCGTTGCGTGAAAATCCTCATCCGGTTTATAGGGCGGGACGAAGTTGCCGACGTTTCTAATGACAAAAAGATCACCCGGCTGTGTTTGAAGCATCAAATCGGGTATAACGCGCGAATCAGAACACCCTATAAAGAGCGCCTTTGGTTTTTGCCCCGATTTTACCAGTTGTAACAACGACTCTTTATTCTTTTGAAAGTAGTCCTTAAAGAGCTGATTGCCCTTTGCAAATTCTTCTATATTCATATATTTCACATGCCAAAATTAGTCGCAAGCTTTAATGTTAAGCTCTTTTAAAATCTCTTCAAAGATTTCGCCTGCCTGACGATCCATATCCTCGTGATACTCGATTACTACGACATTGCGACCGTTCGAGATATTACAAGTGTAAGTTTCAGGTTTTATATCATATTTTTCAGTGATTCTTTCAACCGTCGAACAAACAAGCTTGGACTCCTCAACACCTTCGTAAGCAATTGAGAGTTTTGAGTAGCGCTCTTCGCTTCTGAACTGAGCATCGATCATGTATATCCTTTGTGCAATCGTGAATTTAAGGCATTATATAGAAAAAATATTTCAGCAATTATAAAACTAGAACCCATCCCAAAAATATGGGTTTTAATACCATTCCAAAAGCTTCGTCACTTCATCTACGATATAGGCTTTTATTTTTGTTTTTTCAAGCGGTTTTTTAGCAAGTACCGCTTTTGTTATATGCTGCATAGTTGCCTCTTTAAGACGAGCATCCAGTCCGAAGACCTCCCGCACATCACCCACCAGAGATACTTCGCCCAAGAATATGGTCTCTTTTGAGATCGCACGGTCTCGAAAGCTGCTGATAATGGCTGCTAATACTGCAAGGTCGGCAGATGTTTCCGTGATCTTTATACCGCCGGTTATATTGATGAATACGTCATATCCGGAAAGCGGAATCTCCAATTTTCTCTCTAAAAGTGCCAAGAGCATATTAAGACGGTTGGTATCAAAACCGGTTGCTTGACGTTTTGAGTTGGCCGTGTGTGATTCCGAGACAAGCGCTTGCACTTCAAGAATAATGGGACGAGAGCCCTCCATCACGACGGTAAGGGCCGATCCTGCTTGGTTGGAGTTGCGGTTAAAGAATCGTGAAGCGATGTCCGTTGCGCTAAAGAGTCCATCGCCACGCATCTCAAAGACACCTATCTCGCTTGTCGGCCCGAAACGATTCTTAAACCCTCGAAGGATTCTCAGCTCTTGGGAAGAATCACCCTCGAAATATAAAACGGTATCGACCATATGCTCTAGTACCCTCGGTCCTGCGATAGAACCCTCTTTGGTGATATGACCGATAATGAAGATGGCGATATCCTTCTCTTTTGCGATGCGCATTAGCTCGAAGGTGATCTGGCGCACCTGCGTTACCGAACCCGGCGCAGATGTTATGGCGTCGCTGTAGAGGGTCTGTATGGAGTCGATGATTAAAAACTCATATTCGCGCAGAGAGAGCTCAAGCAAGACCTGCTCAAGCCTGATCTCGCTAAGTAGATAGAGTGAAGCGTGGTTGGCACCAAGACGGTTGGCTCTTAGCTTGATCTGCCCGCTTGACTCTTCGCCGCTGACGTAAAGTACGTTTTTGCCGAGCGAGGCGATGTTTGAACCTACCTTTAAGAGCAGGGTCGATTTTCCGACACCGGGGCTGCCGCCGATGAGCGTCAGTGATCCCGGAACGATGCCCCCTCCTAGCACCATATCCAGCTCCGAGTCAAGGCTGGAGTAGCGAAACACCTCGTTCTCGATGATATCGTTGATGCTTTGTGCTTTTGACTCGGCATGTGAAGAGAGGCTCTTTGTCTGTTTGATGATCTCCTGCTGCTGCTCGTTGAGTTCCAAAAAAGAGTCCCAAGAGCCGCAGTTTGGGCATTTTCCCATCCATTTTGCCGTTGTGAAGCCGCAGTGTTGACACTCGTAGAGAAGTTTTGCTTTTGCCATGGTAGAGACCTTTGAGATAGAGGAGTATGGAACTATAGACTATATTGGCATGTGAAACTAAAAATATGTCTCAAAGACATATTTTTGGTACTTTAAGCCTCTTGCGTGAAGAGAGCATCTAAGAGACCGTCAACAAACTCATATTTGTCAAACGGTGTGAGGTTTTCAGGTTTCTCGCCTGTTCCAACATAGAGGATAGGAAGCTCAAGTGCGTAAGCGATACTGAAGATGCTGCCGCCTTTTGCAGTGCCGTCAAGCTTGGTGATGATGATGCCATCAATACCGATCATCTCTTTAAAAGCCTTAGCCTGTGCTATAGCGGAGTTGCCTTGCGTGCCGTCGATAATGAGTATTTTGCGGTGAGGTGAGCCCGGGTGTGCTTTATCGCAGATGCGGACGATCTTTTTAAGCTCATTGGCTAGGTTGGTCTGCGTATGCAGACGTCCCGCCGTATCGATGATGACGTGGTCGATTCCGCGTGCTTTGGCAGAGTCGATCGTATCGTAAGCTACGGCCGAGCTGTCATGCCCCTGTTTAGAGGCGATGATAGGCACGTCAAGCTTTTTTGCCCACAATGTCAGCTGCTCTATTGCGGCGGCTCTAAAGGTGTCGCCCGCACCGAGCATCACTTTTTTGCCCTCGTTTTTGTAGCGCTGGGCAAGTTTTGAGATGGTCGTCGTCTTGCCTGCTCCGTTAACGCCTACGATCAGCTCTACGAACGGGGCAGTGAACTGCGGCTCTTTGTATGAGGTGTAAGCAAGCGTGGCAAGGAGTTTGGAACGAAGAGTCTCACGTGTTACTTTCTCTTGATAGATCTCATTGAGGATGATCTCTACAAGCGCGTACTCCACGTCCGCTTCAAGTAAAATCTCCTCGATCTCCTCTTTTGTGAATGTTATCTGTCTTTTCGGTGCGACGCTTTTGATCGCCTCGACGGTCTTTTTCAGTGACTCTTTGATAAAGCCGAACATCTACTCTTTCCCTAGCGCCGTTTTGATATCGCTCTCGATAAACTCCTCTTGGGTAGCACCGAGGTAGTGGTTGATGAGCTTGCCGTCTTTGTAGATCGCTACAAGCGGGATAGGAAAGCGGTTGCCGAGTTCGAGTGCGTTGGCGATAGCATCGCTTAGTCGGCGGTTTTCCGGTGAGTTGGCTATCTCATAGGTTGCTTTATAGGTTGTTTTGAAATCTTCAAGTTTTGCGTTTGTTATGTGATCTTCGATCGTGATACCTATGACGATAAGATCATCTTTGAACTTCTCTTGAAGCGATGAGAGATGCGAAGCAGAGGCTTGACACGGCGGACACCAAGTGGCGAAGATATCAAAAAGGATCACTTTTCCTTTGAGTTCGTCGATCATAAATCCGTTCTCACCTTTTTTGACGACATACTGCTTTGAAGAGGTCGTCGTCAATACATACTCGTTCGAGGCGATCATGCTGTTGGCCTCTTCGGATTTATCGCTAGAACAAGCGGTGAAGATGAGGGTTGCACCGATAAAAAGTGTTTGTAAAAAGTATTGCTTTATCATGAAAGTACCTTTTTTTTTGTAAAATGGCCGCAATTATATCCATAAAGATTTTATATGCCTCTTACAAAAAAAATATTTAGAACGAATTGCCTTAGTGCCATGAAAAGGATCGCACCGGCGCAAAGATACCTCAATAACCATCTTATTAATGAGAGATTGCAGCGCCATTTGCAAAGCAGAAGATTTCGATCTATCCTCTTTTACATGCCGCTTGGCTATGAAGCGGATATAAAAATGACACTCTTAAAATTAAGAAAAAGTAGCAAGGTCTATATTCCGTTTATGGTAGGAGAAAGTTTTAAAATGGTACCATTTAGGTTACCGCTGAAACAAAAGAGATTTGGTATTTATGAAGCGGGAGACACAAAAAGAAATATAAATAAAGTTGATATAGCCGTAGTTCCCGTAGTGGGGGTGGACGGCAACATGCAAAGAGTCGGACACGGTAAGGGTATGTATGACCGTTTTTTTTCAAAACTAAAAAAGAGGCCCTATACTATTTTTGTCCAGCCTTGCTTATGTTATACGAAAGAGTTTGTCGGTGATGCCTACGATATCGCTTGCGATATTTTGATAACACCAAGAAGAGAGTTGCGTAACAAAAGGTAAAGATGATGTTAAACGAGATACTGCTAAGTGGCATAGTGGCCACATTTAGCGGTGCCACGGGTTTTTTCATCTCTAGAAAAATCACTAATGCTAATTTTGATATTTATGTAGAAAAGGCAAAAGCAAAAGCACTGGCCATAGAGAATGAGGCGCAGATGCTGCTGCAACGCTCGGGCATAAAGTCCAAGGAGATCGAGCTAGAGGCTCAAAAGGCTTTTGAAAACGCAAAAGAGCGTGCGAAAGCGGAGCTTGCAGATAGAGAAGAGGAGCTTCTTAAAAGAGAGCAGAGCTTTAGACGCTATAAGAGCGAAGAGGATAAACGTCTTCAAGAACAAGGTACGCTTTTAAAATCAAAATTAGTCGATTTGCAAAGAAATGAGAGATCGTTAGAGGCACTGAAACAGAGATATGAATCAAAGCTCGATGAAGCCATCAAAATGATTGAGCATCGAGCCGGAATGACGGAGGTGGAGGCAAAAAGCCTTCTTTTAGAAAAGGTCGAAGAGCGCTCAAGGGCCGATATCGCACATATCGTGCGACGCTATGAGAACCAAGCCAAAGAGGAGGGCAAGCGCAAGGCGAACTATATTCTTGCACAAGCGACAAGCCGCTATGCAGGCGAGTTTGCCTCTGAACGTCTTGCCAATATCGTGCATCTTGAGAGCGATGAGCTTAAAGGGCGCATCATAGGTAAAGAGGGTCGAAATATCAAGACCCTTGAGATGCTGCTTGGCGTGGATATCATTATCGATGACACGCCAAACACAATCTTGGTAAGCAGTTTTAACCTCTATCGAAGAGCGATCGCCACTAAGACAATAGAGCTGTTGATCCAAGACGGGCGTATCCAGCCCTCTCGCATCGAAGAGATCTACGAAAAGGTGTGTGACGAGTTTGAGGCTTCTGTCCTTGCCGAGGGTGAAGAGGTCGTTGCGAACCTCAATATCGGCGTGATGCACCCTGAATTGCTCAAGCTGATAGGACGTTTGCGCTACCGTGCAAGCTACGGGCAAAACGCTTTGGCGCACACCCTTGAGGTGGCGCATCTAGCCGGCATCATGGCCGCAGAGATGGGCGGCGACGCGGCACTTGCAAAACGTGCGGGCATACTGCATGACATCGGCAAGTCGCTCACGCACGAACAAGACGGCAATCATGTCGATCTTGGTGCGGCGATCTGTAGCAAGTATAATGAACATGCGGTGGTCATTAATGCGATCTATGCGCATCACGGCTATGAAGATATTAAATCGGTAGAGTGCGGTGCGGTTTGTGCAGCGGATGCACTCTCTGCCGCACGTCCGGGTGCACGTCGCGAGGTTTTAGAGAGCTTCTTGAAGCGTGTCAGCGATATCGAAGAGATCGCTTCAAGCAAAAACGGCGTCAAGCAGGCTTATGCCATCAATGCGGGGCGTGAGATACGTGTCATAGTAAACGCTTCGCTTGTCAATGACGACGAGTCCGTATTATTGGCCAAAGAGATAGCAAAAGAGATCGAAGATCGGGTTCAATATCCGGGCGAGATCAAAGTCAACGTCATCCGCGAAAGCAGGGCGGTCAAGTTTGCCAAATAGAGTTTTTTACTCTTTTGGCATGTGAAACTAGTAGTGATCCTCTTGGAGATTCATCTGCGAATCGTCATACGGGTCCATATGTACGATTATATGCACCTTCTTATCCTCAAAAGTTTTCCTTATTGCATCTTCGATCTTATCACTTACCAAATGGGCGTCATAGAGCGAGATAGAGACATTGAAAACCGCATGTACCGATACGAATATATGTGAACCCGATTCACGTGTACGAAGGTCGTGGTAGCCGTTGATTCTCTCTTCGTTATCTAAAATAGCAACTATTTTTGCACGGTCCTCTTCGTTTAAAGCGGCGTCAAGCAGCATCAATATACCGTCTTTGATGATAGGATAGGCCGAGTAGGTCATATAGACCGCAATCGCCAAACCGAGGATAGGGTCGATAAGCTGTTCGCCCGTATAGGCGATAAGTGCCAAAGCAAGCAGAATCGCCCCGTTAGTGAAGAGGTCTGTCTTGTAGTGAAGTGCATCGGCGCGGATGACCATATTGTCGGTCTTTTTGGCGACGTAGTTAAGGAAGAAGACGAGCAGTGCCGTGATGATGAACGAAGCGATCATTACCCATACGCCAAGCTCTAGGTGCTCCATCGGTCGATTTTTAACGATCTTTGAGATGGATTCATAGAGTATGAAGAGTGCGCTCAGCGAGATGGCCGTCCCCTCTATCACCGCGGCCAAAGGTTCGATCTTGGAGCGCCCGTAGTTGAACTTGTCGTCGGGATCTTTTTCGGCATTGTGAAGAGCAAAGTAGTTGAACATCGAGACGGTAAGGTCTAAAAAAGAGTCTATCGCCGAAGCAAGCACGGCGATGGAGCCGCTGAGTATTCCCACCGCCATCTTCATCAAAACTAGAAAAGCTGCAACGCTCGTAGAGATCAACGTGGCCTTTTTTTCTAAACGCATATCCCATCCTTCGGCTATTTTAGGTACAATTGTAGTAAAAAAAAGATGTGTAAAGAATAAAATGGATCTCAATTTAGTACGCCAAGAGCGCGAAAAATGGCTTACATGGAAAAATATCGCTCCTCTGCAAGAGGCACTTAAAAATCTTCAAGAGGGCAGTTGGCATGTGAATTTAGGCGATTGCGTCGAGATCAGCGGTGAATGCCATGATGACGTCTATACAACTGCCAGGATGATGATGCCTTGGAGAAAGGGGCCTTTTAGCATCTGCGGAACCTATATAGACAGCGAGTGGCGAAGCAACGTCAAGTATAATCTATTGCGTCCCCACTTCAATCTCAACGGCAAACGCGTTGCCGATATCGGCTGCAACAACGGCTACTATCTCTTTAGGATGCAAGAGGATAACCCTGCAAAGCTTGTGGGCTTTGACCCATCGGCACTCTTTATGACGCAGTTTCAGTTTGTGAACCACTTTGTCAAAAGCGATATCGTGTATGAGCTTTTAGGGGTGGAACACCTTGAGTTTTATGAGGAGAAGTTCGATTTTATCTTCTGTTTGGGTGTGTTGTATCACAGAAGCGACCCCGTAAGCATGATAAAATCGCTCTACAAAGGGCTCGATAAAAAGGGTGAAGTGATCTTGGATACCTTCTATATCGAGGGAGAGGAAGAGATATGCCTCACGCCTGCACTCACCTACTCAAAAATACCGAACATCTACTTTGTGCCGACCATACCCGCGCTAAAAAACTGGTGTATGCGTGCGGGATTCGATAGTTTCGAGGTTTTGGAGACTACGACGACGACCCCCGATGAACAGCGCAAAACAGAGTGGATAGAGGGGCAATCGCTTGAGGATTTTTTAGATCCCGATGATGCAGATAAAACGGTCGAGGGGTATCCGGCTCCAAGACGTGTTTACGTAAAACTTAAAAAGGATAGGTAATGGCAGAGAAGATGACGCCTGAAGATGAAGAGTTAGAGATAAATGACTATAGAGATAATGAAGAGAAGGTCTTTTTACAGACGCATACAAGGATCAATCGTGCGCTTTGCGGCGAGATCGAGAAGCAAGAGCACGGGTATGTAGAGGTGAAGCTAGAGACTCTTTCGGAGATGGTCGTCGATGAGATGGGGCTGATCCACGGCGGATTTGTCTTTGGAGCTGCCGACTTTGCGGCGATGGCGGTCGTGAATGAGCGTAACGTAGTTCTTGTGGGGTGCGATTGCCAATTCCTCTCGCCCGTGAAGCTGGGAGACACGGTCAAAGTCATCGCGAAGCTTCGACATAAAGAGGGGCGCAAGCGAAACGTAAACGTAACGGCTTACGTGCTTGATATCAAGGTGTTCGAAGGGGAGTTCAAGACGGTCGTTACCGAGCGTCATGTGCTTAAACTCAAACTTCTCGATGAAGAGAAATAGAGGAGGCTCTATCTTTTTCTTGCACTCAGCAAGAAGATCGGGAAGTCACGGTGCGGTTTTGAGATTGTGTGGGTGGTTTGCACTTTCACATGCCAAAATCCTGCATCTTCTACGATTTTTATAAGCTCGTCCGTGTCAAATCCAAAGTGAAAAACCCCGGTATTATCGGAGTGAAATGTCCCGTCTTCGCGCTCTAGATCGGCTATGGCTATGAAGCTCTCATCTTTGAGATGGCGGTGAAGCACTTTGAAAAATTGATCTAAGTGCTCTATATGATGCAGGGTCATGGAGCTAATAACGCCGTCAAACTTTTGTGAAAGCGGCTCTGCCACGATGTCTTGACACAGCGGAGTGATCGAGAGCTCCGGGGTGTTTTTGGCCTCTAACTGCTCGAGCATGCTCTTTGAGGTATCGACTCCGTAAACCTTTTTCACATGCCGAGCGATCTCAAAACCAAGCAGACCCGTCCCCACGCCAAAATCCATGATCTCCATCGAATCGTTGAGTTTAAACTCATTCATTATGGCATGTGAAATAGAGAGGGTGTTCTGCACACGCAGAGGAAGCGCATCCCAATCTTTGGCTTTGTGTAAAAAATTATCGTGCATCCAATCTCCTAAAGCTGTTTTATCCAGTAATCTACATACTGCTGTTCGTTCTTTATCGTTGTTGGGCCTCCGTGTCCGGGATAGACCCTTTTATCATAAGGGATCTCTTTGAATCGCAACAGAGACTCTCTCATATCGCCGGGGCTAGAGTAGGGAAAGTCGGTGCGTCCGATCGAGCGGTCAAATATAAAATCGCCGCTGAACATGGCGTCGCCTATCTCGATGGTCGAACACCCCGGGCAGTGGCCGGGAAAGTGGCGAAATTTGACGCTAACGCCCTCAAAATCGATCTCTTCATCGCCATCTACTTCATAGTCGGGTTTTGATGGCGGCAGATCGGGCATCCAGTTGCTCCCACTGAGTAGCATCGTATCGCCTTTTGGAGAGTAGAGTGGAATATTAAGCTTTTTTTGAAGCTCCGCATTGCTCCAGACATGGTCGAAGTGGCCGTGCGTATTGAGGATGGCTACGGGATTTTTGACGTTTCTCATAACCCACTCGGTGGCGTTGACACCCGGGTCGATAATGAAATCTTTGCCATCGACGCTCACGATGTAGCAGTTGGTCTGATAGACCCCCATGGGTTGCGTTTTTATCTCCATTTTAGCCCTTTTTTAGCGCAATTATAGCACCATACCCTCATGGATTTTTATAAAGAATTAGAGTTAATTATCAGGGCAAAGAGCCCACAGCAGAAGTTTTTTGCGTTTAGAAAGTTCTACAGCGCCTATAAAACAGGCATACCCGCATTGGCATGTGAAGATGCGGCATGTGAATTTAGCGAGCCCTCATACGCCTCTTTTTGCAAGATCGTACCGCCGCAGGTCGTTCCAAGACGCACAAACCTCACCACTAAAGATGGGCAGATAAAGCTGATACACGCCATCGCGCACATCGAGTATTCGGCTATCGATCTGGCTCTGGATGCGGCGTATCGGTTTCGAAATATGCCAAAAGCCTACTACGACGACTGGCTCGAAGTGGCCGATGATGAGATAAGGCACTTTGAGATGTTAGAGGCTCTTTTGCATGAACTTGGTGCCGAGTATGGCGATATAGAGGTGCATAACTCACTCTTTGAAGCTTCGCAGCGCACGCAGACGCTGCATGAGCGTATGGCGGTCGTACCGCGCTTTTTGGAGGCCAACGGTCTGGATGCGACGCCGCAGATATTAGAAAAGCTCAAAAAACTGCCGCAAAACCGGATGATCGACAAACTGACAGCCGCGCTTGAGGTGATCCTCTTTGAAGAGATTTCGCATGTGAAAAAAGGGGATGTCTGGTTCTTATGGGCATGTGAAAAAGAGGGACTAGACAAAGAGAGCTACTTTGAGGTCATAGACCGTTTCTATCCGCAAGGGTTCGGCAAGCCTCGGCATGTGAATAAAGAGGCAAGGCTAGAGGCAGGCTTTAGCTGCAGCGAGCTCAAAAAAATAGCCAAAAACGAAGTATGCGAAGACTAAAGGGAGTCTTCAAGAGAAGATATGAGGCGCTTGCCTTGATGCTTGTAACACTTCTGATATCCCTCTTTTTAAACGGAGCCGTGTCGGAGTTCTCAACGGAGCTCTCGGATAGCTTCGAGTCCTTTACGGAGATGATGGAAGATAAGAAAAAAGCAGATAAAGAGAACGCGCTTAGCTTGCATTTTCATTTGAAGGAGAGATCGCCGCACTTTTGCGACTTCTGCAATATAGAAGAGTTTTTCTTGCTTAAAATCGATTTTTTTCTTTTAAAACCTCCGATATCTATCTCGATCTAACCAAAATAATCGATACTTAAAATAGGGCACCTCTAAAAACTCTACGTGCGATTTTAGAAGGAGCAATTTTTACTCTATTTATAGGAGGGGCTCGCACCTCCTAGCCAAAGCTAAGAGGAA
>JACXUD010000048.1 GCA_014764025.1 Campylobacterota bacterium
CCTCTTAGCTTTGGCTAGGAGGTGCGAGCCCCTCCTATAAATAGAGTAAAAATTGCTCCTTCTAAAATCGCACGTAGAGTTTTTAGAGGTGCCCTAAAAACTGTTTTGATAAAGGAGCCCCTCATGCGGTTGTTCAAAGCCTTTTTCTCTCTTCTTCTGCTTGGCATCTCGCTTCATGCGGCAGAGCCTTCCAAACGCATAGCCTACCTGGTCTCGGATATCCGCATCCCCTTTTGGCAGATAATGTCGCGCGGCATAGAGAGCAAGGCCGCAAGGCTCGGTTATAGCGTAGAGATCTACAGCGCCGACAACAGCCTCAAAAGAGAGCTAGAGAACACCGCTGCCGCAATTGCAAAAAGGGTCGATGCCATCGTGGTCTCACCTACGAGCTCATCGGCGTGTACGACCATCCTCAAGCTCGCTAAAGCTGCAAATATCCCCGTGGTGATTGCAGATATCGGCACCGACGGCGGCGAGTATCTCACCTACATTGCTTCGGACAACTACAGCGGGGCTTACGGGCTTGGAAAGATCCTTGCCGAAGCGATGAAGAAACGAAACTATCAAGAGGGGCGTGTAGGGATCGTCGCCATACCGCAAAAGCGACTTAACGGGCAGGCTCGAACCGCGGGTTTTATGAAAGCGCTTGAAGAGGAGGGGATCAAGGGTGCGGACATCAAGCAGCAAGCCGACTTCTCATACAAAGAGACCTATGATTTTTCAATCGAGCTTATTGATCGCTACCCCGACCTGCGAGCTCTTTGGCTTCAAGGCTCGGATAGATACCAAGCCGCACTCGATGCGATTAAAAAATCGGGCAGAGATGTGTTGCTGATCTGCTTCGATGCCGAGCCGGAGTTCATGGAACTCATCCCAAAGGGGATCTTGGCGGGCGCGGGGATGCAGCAGCCCTTCTTGATGGGGGAGCGCTCGATCGAGAAGATAGAGAAGCACTTTTTAGGTCAAGAGGTGCGCAAAGAGCTTCTTGTGCCGGTATTGGCCGTCTCGACGGAGAATATAGCCAAGAACACCCCGATCATCAAGCGCAATGTCCTGGGGATACTCCATTAGGATAGCGGTGTGAAGAGCCTGAAGCCTAAACTCTCAATCTATGCGATGCTGGCATCGATGATCGTCTTGAGCGTCTTTGCCGTGCTCGGCACTCACGCTTATATCGCCTTTAAGCAGAGCAAAGAGGGACTGACGCTGCAGATTCGTCAAAATGCCGACAAAAAACTCTCGATACTCAAAGAGAGTATCGCAGGTTATATGGAGTCCTATGCCGTAAACGAGTATGAGAAGCTCGTGAGTGCCGAATTTGAATACGGCAGCGCGCTTGCAATCGTAGTAGAGGACTACAATATGGGCAGAATATTGGGAACGTCCGCCTACAAGAGCGGCAAGATACGTCTGCCAAACGGCAGAATTGATGATTTCGCACCCGATAACCAGCGCCACCTAAAGCTCTTAAAGGATGTCTTCTACCTCTCAAGCACCGAAATCAGAGGCGCTCATAACGAAAAGCTAGGGTATCTTGAGATCTATGTGGACGATGCTTTGATCAAGGCTGAGTTCGAGCGCATCATGCTGCACGCCTTTATAGATGCGGCCGTTTTTGGTCTCATCATCGTCGTGCTGCTCTATGCAAGCATCAATTCGATCATCCTTAAACCCCTCTCGCTTATGATTGCCGCCATAACCGACAAACAGCCAAACGGCCTTCCCCGCAAACTGCTTGACTCTTCGGGCTCCATCGAGCTCAATACCCTCTCTTATGCCATAAACGAGATGATCGCCAATATAGAGCACTCGCACGATGAGCTCCAAAAGAGTGAGTTTCGCTGGAAATTCGCCGTAGAGGGGAGCGGAGACGGGCTTTGGGATTGGAACTTGCGAACGAACGAGGTCTATTTCTCGAAACGATGGAAAGAGATGCTCGGGTTTGAGGATCATGAGATACAAGGCACTCTTGATGAGTGGAAAGAGAGGGTGCATCCGGAGGATTTGGAACAGGTTTATATTGATATTCAGCGACATCTCGGCGGAGATGCCGCTATATACAGCAATGAACATCGAGTTCTTTGCAAGGACGGACACTATAAATGGATATTGGATCGCGGCGTGGTCGTAGAGCGAGACGAAGAGGGCAAGCCCCTGCGCATGATAGGGACGCACACCGATATAGAAGAGCTTAAAAAAATTACGCAGGAGCTTATCGAGTCGCGCGCTGAGGCGGAGGATGCCAATCATGCGAAGTCGGAGTTTCTTGCCAATATGAGCCATGAGATTCGTACGCCGCTTGGCAGCATCATAGGCTTTACCGATCTGCTGCTGAACACACCGCTCTCTTTGGTGCAAAGAGAGTATCTGACACGTTCAAAAAGCGCTTCGGAAGCACTGTTGCATGTGATCAACGATATTCTCGATTACTCGAAAATAGAGGCAAGAAAACTGATGATCGAGGAGCAGAGCTTCCATCCGTGCCTATTGTGGGAGAGTATCGCCGATCTCTTTGCCTATAGTGCATACGGCAAAGGGCTTGAGTTCATCTTCGAGATAGACCCGAACCTCTCTGAAAATATCGTCGGCGATAGGCTTCGCATAGCTCAAGTGCTCAATAATCTGGTGGGCAACAGCATCAAATTCACGCAAGAGGGGTATATTAAGATCATCGCCCGTGTCGAGGGCGAGATGCTGGAGATATCCGTTGAAGATAGCGGCATCGGCATGAACGAAGAGCTGCAAAAGCGGCTCTTTGGGGCTTTTACGCAGGGTGATAGCTCCAATAGCAGAAGATACGGCGGAAGCGGTCTTGGGTTAAAGATATCCAAAGAGCTTGTAGAGCTTATGGGCGGCAAGATGTGGGTGCAGAGCCAAGAGGGCAAAGGGAGCAGATTCATCTTCACCGTTGCGTATATGCAAGGCGAAGCACCGAGCGAAGATGCCGCGCCAAGCACTCTGCCGGCAGGCAAAAGGGTGGCGGTGATAGATTCACATGCCAATGAGAGACTCTCGCTCGCAACGCTTTTTAAGCTCAACGGGATCAGTACCTCCTTTATCGAATCGAACGAAGCGAGCATTCAAAAGATAGAGGAGGGGGAGTTTGATTGGATCATATTCGATTTAGAGTCTTTAAGCAAGAACGACTACTCGCTTGCCCCTCTTTTTTCAAAACTTTGCACCGAAGCAAAAGTGCTGCTTTTAGCGACGCCGACTCTTATGAGCAGTTTTGAGCATTCTAAGATCGCGGCATGTGAAAACTACACGGTATTGGAGCGCCCGGTGACCCCAAACAGGTTGTTCAAACTCCTTGCAAGGGAGTCGGGGGCCAATTCGCAATCCGAGGAAGTGAAAAAAGAGCTGCAGTTTCAAGGCGAGGTGCTTATCGTCGATGACAGTTCGTCAAACCGGATCATTCTCTCGGAGTACCTGCACCGATACGCTCTCAAGACGGAGTGTGCCGATAACGGCTTAGAGGCGCTGGAGATGGTGAAACGCCACACCTACGACCTTATCTTGATGGATCTGCAGATGCCGCTTATGGACGGTTTTGCGGCATGTGAAAATATGCGAAAAATGGGATTGCAGACCCCTATCGTCGCCGTAAGCGCCGCCGTTATGCAGCACGACAAAGAGCTGACGAAAGCGGCGGGAATGGATGGGCATATCGCCAAGCCGATCGAGAGATCGGAGCTGGAGGGGGTTCTTAAAGCCTATCTCTCCTACTCATACGTAGAAAAAAGAGACGAGGAGAGAGAGTCAGCACCTATGGAGATCTACGGCGTCGATATGCTGGCACTTCAAGAGAGCCTTAACGGGGATGTTAAGCGTATAAGTTCGCTTTTGAAGGGCTTTTCGCAGAGCTACGGCTCTATGAAAGTGGAGCTTGAAGCACTCAGAGACTCAGAGGATGAGATGAGAAGCTATCTGCACAAACTCAAAGGCGTAAGCGGCAATTTGAAAATGAGAAGGCTCTATGCGGCCGCGGCGGAGGCCGAGAAGCAGATCGGCAGCAAAGATTTTCAACTCTATCTTGATACAATAACGGCACAGACGCTAGCGATCATCGATTCGATAGAAAAAAACCTTTCAGAGGCTTCGGCCAAATACGATGAGAGGCTCACACCCCAAGAGATCGCTGCGTTGGCACGAAGCTTGGCTCAAAAAACGGAGAATTACGAGTATGTGGAGAGCGCAAGCGTAGAGAGGCTCTTAAGAGCTCTAGAGGGCAAAGCAGAGGCTCTATTGATCGAGACTCTTCGGGATGCTTTTGTCTCAAGAGAGCGCGAAGCGATGTTAAGAGTGCTTCAAAAAATTCAACAAGGAGTGCAAGATGAAAGCGACGATTCTGATCGTAGATGACGAGCCTTTGAATGTCGATCTTCTTGTAGGGCTGCTTGCACCTCTCTATGAGATTCGGGTCGGGTATGACGGGCGTGAGGCTTTGGAGATTCTCAAAAAGATAGAGCCCGATTTTATCCTTTTGGATATCATGATGCCCCGCCTTGACGGCTACGGCGTCATAGAAGAGATACAAAAAGATAAGAGGCTCAAAGAGATACCCGTCGTCTTTTTGACGGCTAAGAGCGATCACGAATCGATCATTAAAGGGTTTGAACTTGGAGCCGCGGATTACGTGACGAAACCTTTTAACAAGCAAGAGCTGCTGGTGAGGGTCGCGAATCATATCAATAGATACAGGCTCCAAAAAGAGCTTGAAGTTCAAAAAGAGTTTATCCAGGCCATCGTCGATGCCCAGCCGAATATGATCTTGCTGACCGACGGTCATGAGATCAAGTTCGTCAATAGAGCGCTGCTTGAGTTTTACGGCTGTAGGTCTTTGGATGAGTTTTTAGTGACTTACGGTTCACTCAGCAAAACCTTTATCCACAACGAGCACTTTTTCTACCCGCATACGAACGAGACATTCTTCGAGTGGATAGAGAGGTTTATGAAGCTTTCGCAAGATGAGCGGGTGGTCTCCGTCTATTCCAAACAAGAGAGCTCCGTGCGTGCATTGAGCGTCTCCGTGAGTTTGTTTAGAAGCCAAGAGTATATCTTGAATATGAGCGATATCACTCAGACCGTCGCGAAAAAACTGCAACTCGAAGACGACTCGCTTCATGATCGGCTCACACGGGCATATAATCGAGAGTACTTCTATCAAAACTATAAACTGCATCTTCAGAGCGCTCTTAGCAGCGGCAATAAGCTCGGAGTTGCCATGATCGATATCGACTTCTTTAAAAATGTCAACGACACCAAGGGGCATGATGTGGGCGACTATGTGCTTCAAGAGCTGGTAAGGCTGCTTCAACGCTCAATTCGCCACACCGATCGCCTTGTGCGATGGGGCGGCGAGGAGTTTGTGATATTGATCCAGATCGACGGTCGCATGGGATTGCAAAGGGCGATGCAGCATATATGCCAAGTGATCGAAGCGCATACCTTTGAGCACATCGGGCATATGACCTGCAGTATCGGAACAACGCTCTACGAAGCAGGCGAAACGATCGAACAGACGCTCAAACGCGCGGATGAGGCGCTCTATAAAGCTAAAGCGAACGGGCGTAATCAGGTCGTTTATAACTAAGCGGCCTTGAATTAAATATTCTCTGATATACTTTCACCGATTTATAGGGAAGACTCTATATTTCAATAAAGAAAATCGATGACGGGAGATAAATAGTGTCTATGAAAGAGTACATATTTACTTCAGAGTCTGTAACAGAAGGGCACCCTGATAAGATGGCAGATCAGATCAGTGATGCGATTCTGGATTATATTATTGAAAATGATAAAAATGCGAGAGTGGCATGTGAAACTCTCGTATCAAATGGTTTTTGTGTAATAGCAGGCGAACTGAAGACGACGGCGTATGCCCCAATGCAAGAGATTGCCAGAAAAGTAGTTCAAGAGATAGGTTACACGGATGCCACTTACGGGTTTGATTACCGTTCGTGTGCCGTATTAAACGGTATCGGCGAGCAGTCGCCGGACATCAACCAGGGTGTCGATAAGGCTGACGGCGAGATCGGTGCGGGCGATCAAGGTTTGATGTTCGGTTACGCATGTCGTGAAACACCGTCGCTTATGCCGCTCCCTATCTATTTGTCGCACCGCATTACACAACGTCTTGCCGAGGTTCGCAAAGAGGGGATCATTCCATATCTTCGCCCCGACGGCAAAGCGCAGATCAGCGTGAAGTATCTCGGCGATAAGCCGGTGAGCGTCGAGACGGTCGTCGTTTCGACTCAGCACGCACCCGATGTGAGCCAAGAGAAGATCCATGAAGATGTCATAAACGAAGTCATTAAAAAAGTGATCCCGGCAGAGATGCTGAGCGATTCGACGATATTTCACATCAACCCAACGGGTAAATTCGTGATCGGCGGGCCGCAAGGCGATGCAGGTCTAACAGGGCGTAAAATCATCGTTGATACTTACGGCGGAAGCTGTCCGCACGGCGGCGGGGCATTTAGCGGAAAAGATCCGACAAAAGTGGATAGAAGTGCGGCTTATGCGGCAAGATGGGTAGCAAAGAATCTTGTTGCTTCGGGTGCATGTGATAAAGCGACAATCCAAATCGCATACGCGATCGGCGTGGCAAAACCTGTCTCGATCATGGTCGATACGCACGGAACGGGCAAAGTCGAAGAGGCTAAGATCGAAGAGTGTGTAAAAGCACTTTTTGACCTATCTCCAAAAGGGATTATCGAGTCACTCGATCTGTTGCGTCCTATTTATCGCAAAACTGCTGCTTATGGACATTTTGGTCGTGAAGATCAAGGTTTTCCATGGGAAGAGTGCAATAAAGTAGAGGCGATTCGCAACTACCTTTCACTCTAAAAAAACTCCTCAAGTGGCGCTTTAAGCGCTACTTTGCAAACCATCACTCGCTTTTTACATTCAAAGTGTAACTATTCCTTACATTTGAATTTTAAAACCCCTCTTTTTTAGCTCGATTTAAAAATCTTCTGTTATAGTTATCACGAAATTATACCTAGGAGAAATATATGGCAGTATATATTAATGATACATGTATTAACTGTGGTGCTTGTATCGACGAGTGTCCAGTAGAAGCTATCGTGGACGAGGATGATAACCCGACCGGTGAAGAGATTTACTACGTTTACCCAGACAAATGTGTTGAGTGTGTTGGTCACCATGATGAGCCAGCATGTGCTACTGCATGTCCGACTGAGGGTTGTATAACTTGGAATGAGATCGGTGCAAGCCCGGCTCACCGTGAAGATATCACAGCTGAGCAAAGATCAAGCAAAGCTCCGGTTGTAGAGTAATTCTAACGCTACTTTAAAAAAGCACCTTTGTGTGCTTTTTTACTCATTTTTCTCTTTTTCATAAACTTAAATCCATTAAAATTTTAACTTTAATCATAAATATCTCCTTTTTAGGGTATAATTCCACCCTATTTTTACACTTGTACAGGAGATTTGATGGAACGCACACTATCGATTATTAAGCCAGATGCCGTAGCTAAGGGAGTTATCGGTAAAATTTTAGACCGTTTTGAAAGTAATGGTCTTAAAATTGCAGCTACTAAAAAAGTTCAATTGACTCGCAAAGATGCAGAGTGTTTCTATGCGATCCATGCAGAGAGACCATTCTTTAACGATCTAGTTGATTTTATGATCAGCGGACCTGTTGTCGTCTCTGTTTTAGAGGGTGAAGACGCAGTAGCTAAAAACCGCAAACTCATGGGAGCTACAAATCCTAAAGAGGCTGAGGCTGGAACAATCCGTGCGGATTTTGCTGAAAACATCGATGCAAATGCAGTACATGGCAGTGACTCTTTAGAGAATGCAGTGAACGAAATTGCGTTTTTCTTCTCTCAAAGAGAACTTTCATAAATATCATTTATGAAAATTTCGCTTAGAAAAATAGGCAAAACACCATCAGACTTTGAAGTTGAGTCTGATAAAATGACTTTTAAAGGTTATTTGGAGTACCATTCTGGCAAACTTATTTTGCTGAAAGGACATTTAGAGGGCACTTTGCCGTGTGAGTGTTACCTTTGTGCAAAAGATTTCGACCTGCCGGTAGATGAAGCGATCGAATTCTTCATCTCTGATGGTCTCTATAAAGATGAAGACGGCTCAATGATAGATATTATCGAAGCTGTTGACGGACAAGTTGACTTAGATGAGCTTCTCCGGTCGGAGATTGAGCTGCTTAAAAGCGGCTATAACGCTTGTGAAGAGTGTAGCGATTCTGAAGATTTTGAATATATCGATGATGACGATTCGATTGAATAGTTTTTAAACTACATAGAAAGGAAATAATATGGCAGTACCTAAGAGAAGAGTATCACACACTCGTGCGGCTAAAAGAAGAACTCACTACAAGATCTCTTTAGCACGTCCTATCAAAGACAAAGACGGAACTTACAAACTACCTCACCATATTAACCAGACAACTGGCGAATATAAATAGTAAGTCATAGATGGTAAGAATTGCTATCGATGCAATGGGCGGGGACTTTGGTCCCGAGCCGATAGTTGCAGGCTGCGTTGAGGCTCTCAAACACAAAAAATTCACACCTATACTTGTTGGTAAAAAAGATGAAATCTTACCTCTGTTACCAAAAAGTTATAGAGATAAGATTTTAATCATTCAAGCAGATGACGTCATATCCATGAGCGACGCCGCTACCGATGCGGTTAAACGCAAAGAGAGCAGCATCTATAAAGCGATGGAGCTTGTCAGAAACGGCGAAGCGGACGGCGTAGTGTCGGCCGGACACAGCGGAGCTACCATGACGCTCGCTACACTGCGTCTTGGAAGACTAGAACATGTGCTTAGACCTGCGCTTGTTACGCTGATGCCTACAAAAACGGGAAGACGTTCAGTTGTCCTTGATGTGGGAGCCAATGTCGATTCCAGACCTGAGCATCTGGCTCAGTTTGCCGTTATGGGCGGCTGCTATGCGGAAGATGTCTTGAAGATTAAAGAACCTAGTATAGGTATTTTGGCAAACGGCGAAGAGGACTCAAAGGGGAATGAGCTGACAAAAGCGGCATTTAAACTACTCGTCGGTTACAGAGGGTTTAAAGGCAACGTTGAAGGGAGCGATATCTTCAACGGGAGCTGTGACGTAATCGCGTGTGACGGCTTTGTCGGAAATCTTGTGCTCAAATCAGCCGAAGGTGTGGCCTCTACGGTAAGCTATCTCATTAAAGACTACATTAAAAAATCACCCGTTGCGATTACGGGTGCACTTTTGATGAGAAAGGTCTTTAAACTTCTTAAAAAAGAGATCGACTACGCCGAGATCGGTGGAGCCCCTCTTATCGGAATTAAAGGATGTGCGATCGTGAGTCACGGCAAAAGCAACTCACGCGCAATCGAAAATGCTATTTATCAAGCGATCAAGTATGTTGATACGGGTGTAAATGAGCACATCGTCAAACGACTTGCACAAGTAAAGGAAAAGTAATGGCTTATGCTGCCTTTCGATCTATCGGTGCCTATGCTCCAAGCAAAATCTTGACGAACGAGGAGCTCTCTGCAATGGTGGACACCTCGGACGATTGGATCACCAAACGTACCGGCATCAAAGAGCGAAGAATTGCGGCAAAAGATGAGACGACTAGCGATATGGGAGTCAAAGCGGCTCTAAAAGCGTTAGAGAGAAGCGGTATAGAGAAGAGCGAGATCGATATGGTGATCTGTGCTACCATCTCTCCCGACTACTTTTGTATGCCTTCAACTGCCGCTATCATTGCTACGAAACTAGGTATTAAGAATGCAACCGCATTCGATATCTCTGCGGCATGTACGGGTTTTGTCTATATACTCTCCATCGCCAAAGCATTTATCGAGTCGGGTATGAAAAGAAACATACTGATTATCGGTGCGGAGAAGCTCTCTGCAATTACGGATTATACAGATCGCGGGACATGTATCTTATTCGGTGACGGAGCGGGTGCAGCGGTTATTAGTGCGACCGAGGATAAAGATGAAGCTATCATAGACGTGCATACGGGCGCTGATGGTGAATATGCAGATCTTCTTATGACCCCTAACGGGGGCAGCGGCTCTGCCCACGATGCGCTTGAAGGCGAGGCTGCAGGATGCTTTATGCAGATGAAAGGTAACGAGACTTTCAAAGTGGCGGTACGTACCCTTACAAAAGATGTCGTCGATATTTTAGCTACAAACAACATAGCATCATCAGAGATTAAGCACTTCGTGCCACACCAAGCCAACTATAGAATTATTAAGGCCGTAGGCGATGCGCTAGAGCTTAAAGAGGAGCAGGTGGTATTAACGGTACACAAATACGGAAATACTTCAGGCGCTTCTATACCGATGGCGATCAATGAAATATACGAAAACGGCAAACTTCTTAAAGGGGAGCTTATGCTTCTTGATGCTTTTGGCGGCGGACTCACTTGGGGAAGCGCGCTGGTTCCCTTCTCCCCTTTAAAATAGTCTTCACATTTGCATGTGAAGATCATCTCTCTTTTACGCTCAAAGCGTTAAATACCCTTTTAAAAAACTCATCCTCTTTTGGAAGTTGAAGATTCCCCTCACGCACTTTTTCTCCCCATACCGGATTTGGATAGTAGGAGTCATCCTCGAACCTTGCCATCACATGGATATGCACACGCGGAAGAATGTTTGCAAACGAGGCCATGTTGATCTTTTTTGGGTTATAGAAATGGCGCATCTCATACTCGATCGTATCATAAAGCTCCCACATCTTTTTTCGAAGATCTGCGGGCATATCCCCAATCTCATGGTAGGGCTCTTTGGTGAAGATCTTAAGCCACGGGATCTCGCTCTCGTGTCGCTCCACGTAAAAGTCAACGTTTTCAAAAATTATCATGATCAACCCTTTTTTCTCTGTATTATAACACTTAATAATATGATTCTTCTTATGATCTAAATCAATTAAAATTAGTGAAAATATTGCTACAACAGATTTACCATAAGGGCACCTCTAAAAACTCTACGTGCGATTTTAGAAGGAGCAATTTTTACTCTATTTATAGGAGGGGCTCGCACCTCCTAGCCAAAGCTAAGAGGA
>JACXUD010000251.1 GCA_014764025.1 Campylobacterota bacterium
CCTGCTAGGCGACGCTCACCTTTAAGGTTTAGGCTAACTCCGAATCTTCTTTCGATCTTTTCTACTGGACCTCTATATCTTGCCATCAGTAATCTCCTTAAACTCTACGGCGCTTAGGTGCGCGACAACCGTTGTGTGGTAGTGGAGTTACATCTTTCATAAATGTAACGCGAATACCTTCAATTGCACCAACAGATTTAACTGCTGTCTCACGGCCTGAACCAGGACCTTGAACTTTGATGCCAAGTTCTTTAATACCATGTACTTGAGCTTTCTCAACAGCAGCTTCTACAGCAGCTTGAGCAGCGAAAGGAGTAGATTTTTTACTTCCTTTGAAACCAAGACTTCCAGCTGAGCTCCATGCGATCATGTTACCCATTTCGTCTGTAATAGTTACGATAGTATTGTTAAACGTTGCAGAGATATGAACAATCCCGCGAGCTATATTTTTCTTTACGATTTTTTTACGTACAGCTTTTCTTTTTGCCATTATCTATATCCTCACGCTGACCCAACAGTTTTACGCTTACCTTTTCTAGTACGCGCATTTGTCTTAGTACTTTGACCACGACATGGAAGTCCACGACGGTGACGAAGACCTCTATATGAACCTAACTCCATAAGTGCTTTGATATCCATAGCGACTTGCTTACGAAGATCACCCTCTACAACGTGATTTGCACGGATCTCTTTTGTGATCTCTGCGATATCGGTCTCATTGAGTTCATATACTCTTTTGTTATAGTCGATACCAGTAGCGTCAAGGATTTGACGTGAAGCGTATAGACCAATTCCATAGATATACGTCAAAGCGTACTCTATTCTCTTTTTCTTAGGTAAATCAACACCAGAAATACGAGCCATGATTATCCTTGTTTTTGTTTATGTTTTTTAACTTTGCAGATTACTCTTACAATGCCGTTTCTTTTGATAACTTTACAGTCGTCACACATCTTCTTAACTGAAGCACGTACTTTCATTGAAAGCTCCTCATATATTATCTTTGCTGCATTTAGGCAAGCCATTTCGCTACGCCAATACTTTTATCTGTATTCTATATTATAGATAAAAACACTCAATATTTTGTCTATACAGCAAAGCGGAGGTGAATTTTACACAAATTAATGTAAAAGATTTATTAAGCGATATGATTTTTTCTGTTTTTATAGGCTTTTAAGCAAAAATGTCACCCTATTCCCACACAACAGTAACACCATACTCTTCATGGAGGGTGATTTTTTTCGTATATTCTATCTTTTTCCCGTGTTTTTTACTGATCAACTCAACCTCAAGCTCTTTTTCGCGCAAAAGCTCTGCAACCTCTTGCGTGCTAAGCCATTTACCATAACGCCAAAGTGAATTTGCCCATATCTGAAAGCTGCATGTAGAGTCTTCTCTTCGTTCAAAGAACTCACCGTCTTCACTCTGCCATTTCATATTACAGCAGCGATAGAGCTTTACCTTTTTTCCCTGCACCTCTCGATCCAATATCTCTATCTCTCCATTCTCGCAGTAAGGACATTTTGCCAACATGTAAACCCTCTTTTTTCCTATTGTAATAGGGATATATCCGATAGAAAATATTTATTGCAAATTGAAATATTTTTCTCTTAAGTATTGAAATTTGGTAGCTTCATTTAAAGCGCTGTTAATATTGGTGTTTACAATATTAGCAATTTAACAAGAAGTCACTCCAATGCAAATAGAAACACTACTGTACAAAAATGGAAGTTGGGAAGTTCAAAAGAGCTTTGACCTATCTGGCGATGCTGATCTAGTGACGATCTTCGGTGATACGGCCGAGTTCGTAAAGAAGGAGCATTTCGATACCTTACGTTCACGCTACCCAAGGGCAGAGATCGTCGGATGCTCCTCATCCGGAAACATACTCGGCCCCGAAGTGAGCCAAAGTTCACTGGTGGTGACCGCGATTAAATTCGATAGCTCAAAAGTCATTCTGCAGAGTAGCTCTTTTGAAGCAGGAGCCGATATCGGTGTTCTCTCGCGTGAGTTGGCATGCAAATTTGACGCCGAAGGCTTAAAGCACCTCTTTTTGCTCTCTGACGGATTAAATGTAAATGGTTCTGAACTCGTCAAAGGCTTCAATGAAGCGACTACCGTCACCAAGACGGGCGGACTCGCGGGAGATGGAGCAAGATTTGAACAGACATGGGTCATCGCCAATGATTACGCGCAGCAGTATATCATTGCCGCAGTAGGTTTTTACGGCGATGCATTGACCATAGGCAGCGGATGTTACGGCGGATGGAGTGAATTCGGTACTCATCGCATCATTACAAAATCAGATGCAAACATCCTCTATGAACTCGACGGCGAACCGGCTCTTGAT
>JACXUD010000252.1 GCA_014764025.1 Campylobacterota bacterium
TCAACGCTTACAAGCGAGTTTATCGACATAAATGGTACAATTGCGGACCAATTCAGTATTCATAAAAATATTTCGGCATGTGAAAAGGAGTCAAAGAGATGAAGAGTGATATCAGTATCGTTATTTTAGCGGCAGGCAAAGGGAGCCGTATGAAGTCACCAAAGGCAAAGGTGCTTCACACCATCAGCGGCAAGGAGATGCTCTACCACATCATCAAAGAGTCAAAAAAGATCTCCGATGACATCAGCGTAGTGGTAGCACACCAAAAAGAGGCCGTCGTTGCAAAGATGCAGAGCTACTTTGATGATATCCATTTCGTCACACAAGACGCAGAGAACTTTCCGGGAACGGGCGGTGCGATGAAGAACGTAGCACCGAAGAATGATAAGGTACTCGTACTCAACGGCGATATGCCGCTCATTACGGCCGAATCGCTTGGCGGTTTCTTTACGCTTGAGAGCGATATCATCATGTCGATCTTCGACCTTGAGAACCCCGACGGATACGGCCGCGTCATCCTCGATGAGAACCGAGTTATCAAGATCGTAGAGCAAAAAGATGCAACCCCGAGCGAACTTAAAACTACCACCGTCAATGCGGGAATATATGCCTTTAAAAAGAGTGTTTTAGAGAAGTACATCCCGCTGCTGAGCAACGCCAACGCGCAAAACGAATACTACCTCACGGACGTCATCTCTATGGCGCGTGAAGATGGCCTCAAAGTTTCAGCTCTGCTTGTTGATGAAGAGCACTTCAAAGGGATCAACTCCAAACTCGACCTCGCTCGTGCGGAGGAGATCATGCAAGAGCGCATCAAGAGCGCTTGGATGAATGCGGGCGTCATCATGCAGCTACCTCAAACTATTTACATCGAAGAGGGTGTAACATTTGAGGGCGAGTCTATCGTCGAGAACGGATGCCGCATAACCGGCAATACGCTCATCGCCTCTTCGCATATCAAAGCCCACAGCGTTATCGAGGATAGTATCGTTAAAGACTCCGACGTTGGCCCTCTTGCCCATCTGCGTCCAGCTTCACACATAGAAGGAACGCACATCGGAAACTTCGTAGAGGTGAAGAAGAGCTCGCTCAAAGGCGTTAAAGCCGGGCACCTGAGCTACCTTGGCGATGCGATCATCGATGAGGGTACCAATATCGGTGCCGGAACCATCACATGCAACTACGACGGCGTGAAGAAGTATCAGACGATCATCGGCAAGAATGTATTTGTGGGAAGCGACACACAGCTTGTGGCACCGGTGACGATAGAAGATGACGTCATGATCGCCGCAGGTACGACGGTAACAAGCGGAAAAGTTGAAAAAGGCTCGTTAGCGATCAGCAGAACGAAGCTCAAGACTATAACGGACTACTACTACAGATTCTTCGGCAAGAAGTAAGGGAGGTTCCCTTACCCGGCCACACGCTCCAGGGCTCTCTCGAACCCCTCCATATCAAGCCCGAACTCCTCAATAGTTACTTTTGCCTGCGCGATAGAGTCCGCCGATATCTCGCCGTTTGGCAATATACACTCGCGCACCGCTTTAAGGTGTGCCGCCATCTCACGATCTTCGTCTATCGTTCCCTCGGGATCGTCGCTGTAGCGAATAACATGGATGATATCCGGGTCAAGGTTCCAGTGGTTGAAGAGTGTTGCGGTCACGTCCGTCGTCTGTGCACCGCACGCCTCTTTTTCGGCATGTGAAATATCCGCTCCATTGGCCAGCGCCTCTTGAATAAGCCCTGCCTGCCCCTCGTCGATAAGTGTTTTACTGATGATGACGCGCCCTAGATCGACCATGAATGCGGCAGGTGCCAATTTCGAAAGCTGACGCGATTTTTTGCGGATAAGCCAGTTGATAGTAAGCGCCAACTGTCTTTCACATGCCAAAACGAACTGCTCTTTTGTCATATTGTATGCCGAAAGGTCAAGCGTAAAGTTGCTGTTGATGACGCTTCCCAGCACGAATGCACGGAGAGAGTCACGCCCCAAAAGCGATATGGCTTGCTGAAGGCTTGAAACCTGGCGTTTAAGTCCATACATAGGCGAATTGGCTACACGAAAAATATTTGCGGTGATAAGCGGATCTTTTTGGAAAAGTCTCTCGAAATCCTCTGAAGTGGCATTCTCGTCTTGATAGAGTCTCTCAAATGCTTGAACCGTCTCAGGGAGTGCAGGGATCGCCTCGATATTTTCTAATAATCTTTTTTTCATCTTTCAACCTCATGTATAAATATTTGGGGCACCCCTAAAAACTCTACGCGGTTTTAGCTTTAGGAGATTTTTGCTTAAGTCAAGGCGACGCGAAGAGCCATAGCTAAAGCTACGGCGATGAGCGGCAACGATG
>JACXUD010000253.1 GCA_014764025.1 Campylobacterota bacterium
CATCAGATTATGCTTTATCGTGTTTTGGATTGTCTGAATCTTGTTCAGAGCAATCCGTGGATGGGTGAACGGGAAGATGGGTTGATGGGAACATTGAATGAGAAGGCTGTGAAAATGCTGGGGTGGCTCAATGTGATCAGCTATGAAGACGGAAGCATCCCGCTCCTCAACGACAGCGCCAACGGCATCGCCCCGACAACCAAACAGCTCAACGATTACGCGGACAGGCTACATATTACCCATCCACCCATCTACCCATCCACCCATCTACTCAAGGAGAGCGGTTATCGAAAGATAGTCAAGTCAAACTACGAATGCATCATCGACATCGGCAACATCGGCCCGGACTACATCCCCGGACACGCCCACGCAGACACCTTCAACTTTGAACTTAGAATTGATGGTAAGCCTTTCATTGTTGATACAGGACTGAGTACCTATGAGACCAATGCAAGACGAATGACAGAGCGGGGAACAGCCGCACACAATACCGTTGAGGTCTCAGCAACTGACAGCAGTGAAGTATGGGGCGGTTTCCGCGTGGCGGAGCGGGCGTATGTGACTAAGGCAGAAGAGAGCAGCGAGAGGATCGTCGCAAGTCACAATGGGTATCGTAAAAAGTTTGGTATCACCCATACGAGAGCGTGGCATTTCGCAGAGGATAAAATCATCATCAAGGATGCGTTGGAACCAAAAGGAGACGGCATTGCAAGGCTGCATTTCCATCCCGATATCACCGAAGCAATGATACGGGAACACATCACCATCCACAAATCACAAATTACGATGCAATCCCGCAGGAACGAGGACAATCACGAATCCCTAATTACGAATTACGAATTACCAATCACCAATTACAACTACGCCCCCGAGTTCAACAAAACCCAAAAGGCGCTCGTCATGGAGATACCTTTTGAAAATCAACTAAACGTGGAGATCAAAATTTGAAGATACTGTTTATCACCGACAACTTCCCTCCGGAGGTCAATGCCCCTGCCACCAGGACATTTGAACACTGCAAACGCTGGATGGAGAGCGAAGATGTGGAGATCACTGTGATCACCTGTGCCCCGAACTTCCCCCACGGTAAGGTCTATGAGGGGTACAAGAACAAGCTCTGCCAGAAAGAGCATATCGACGGGATCGAAGTGATCCGGGTCTGGAGCTATATCACCGCCAACAGCGGGTTTGTCAAACGGGTGCTGGACTATGTGAGTTTTGCTCTCTCTGCATTTTTTGTGGGCTTGTTCCAAAAGCACGACGTGATCATCGCCACCTCTCCACAGTTCTTTACGACCTGGACAGGCTGGGCACTCTCCAAAGTACGCCGCAAACCGTGGATCTTTGAACTGCGCGATCTCTGGCCCGAGTCTATCAAAACAGTAGGGGCGATGGAGCAGGGGCGTATCATCGACACGCTGGAGAAGATAGAGCTGGGACTCTACCGGGATGCCGACAGAGTGGTGGCTGTGACCGATGCCTTCAAAGCCAATCTGATCGGGCGGGGTATCGATGCGGACAAAATCGATGTTGTCACGAACGGCTCCAATATGGAGCTCTTTTCTCCTCGCGTGAAAGATGAAAAACTTCTGGGAGAACTTCAACTGGAAGGAAAATTTGTCATCGGGTATATCGGTACGCATGGGATGGCGCACAGCCTTGACTTTATCGTGCGTGCGATCGCAAAGGTAGAGGACCCTCAGATCCATTTCCTTTTTATCGGTGACGGTGCGATGAAGGCAAAGATCGTTGCTATGGCTGAAGCGTCGCAATTGAAAAACATCACTTTCCTCGACCCGGTCTCCAAAGAGGAAGTGCCGCGGTATCTCTCGATCTGCGACGTCTCTCTGGCACCGCTCAAAAAAGAGGATAACTTCAAAACGGTGATCCCCTCAAAGATCTTTGAAGCCTCTGCAATGCAAAAGCCTACGCTGCTTGGTGTCGAAGGACAGGCGCAGGAGATCATAGAGGCTTATGATGCAGGTTTGTGTTTTGAGCCTGAAAATGAAACAGATTTTCTGGAGAAGTTAGAAGAGATACGTGATAAAGAGCGCTATAAAGCCTTGCAGGAAGGGTGTGTCAAACTTGCCAAAGTGTACGACAGGAAACGTCTGGCGGATAAAATGCTGGGTATTATCATAAAAGTGGTTGAGGAACACTGAGTGATTCGTCATTCCGGACTCGCACCCCAGGGGCATTTCTACGGGCATCCGGAATCCAGCGCGTATCGGGGCCAGGTGATGCTAATGCTACTCCGCTAGCACCCCTGACTCTCCATCCCCATTCGTAATTGTTCGATGGCGTCACGGTGTTCGGCGAT
>JACXUD010000004.1 GCA_014764025.1 Campylobacterota bacterium
GCTGTAGCTCATGACAAGCTGGCAGCTGTATCCGTCTAGGTCGATGTGAGAGAGGTGAAAAATCTTTTTTTGCATATCTGTTTTTAATCCTTATAAGTGTTTTATTTTTGTTTGAACGAGATCGACCCCATCACTTCGAATGTGGCACTCGAATCGATTTCGGCATGTGAAAGTGTCACGACCTCTAGGCTGAAACGTTCGAATATCTCTGCAATCGCACGGCGTATCTGAGGATCGACGATGATAATAACCGGCGAGATCCCTTTTTGCAGAAGCTCTGCCGCCTTTTGGCTTGTCGCTTGTATGAGTTGATCGATCTCGCCGACGCTGAGCATTAGGTTGCGCATTCCGTCTTGCTCTTTTGATTTTTCAAGCATCAGCTGCTCTGATGCCGTATCAAAGGTCAGGAGTCTGATAACGCCGTCGTCCGATGAGTACATTTGTGTGATAACGCGAGAGAGTTTCGCTCGGACTTGTTCGGTAATGATCTCCACGTTTTTAGTGTATTCGGCTATGTCGGCGATCGTTTCAAGTATGGTCAGCATATCTTTAAGCGGTATCTTTTCATGCAGAAGCGCTTTGAGAACACGTTGAATAAGACCGATAGAGGCGACTTTTTGGACATCGTCGATGATGACCGGGAAGTCGTTTTTGATCTTGGTGATAAGCGATTGAACCTCTTGGCGCGTGAGCAGATCCTCTGCATTGCGCTTGATAAGTTCGCTCATATGCGTCGAGATGACCGTTGCAGGATCAACGACCGTGTATCCGTTAATGATCGCATCCTCTTTTTGGTTCGCTAAAATCCACATCGCATCAAGACCGAATGCCGGCTCTTTTGTCTTGTCGCCGCTGATCGCACCCGTTGCCATCCCGCTATCCATCGCTAGAAACTTGTCTGGCTGTATCAAACCTTCTCCGAGTGAGATCCCTTTAAGGAGGATCTGATACTGGTTGGGCTGCAGATGCAAGTTGTCTCGAATACGTACTTGCGGCATCAAAAAGCCGAAGTCGCTTGCGATCTTGCGGCGCATCGAGCGAATTCTATCAAGCAGATCACCGCCTTGAGTGCTGTCGGCAAGCCGGATAAGTTGATAGCCAAGCGTGAGTTCGAGCATCTCCACCTTGAGAATATCCTCTAAGGCCATCTCCTCCTCTTTGGCGATCTCCTCTTTGGTCTTTTTGGGTTTGAGTGCCTCTTTCTCTTTTTGGAGCTGCTCTGGGCTCTTTTGACCTACCATAGCATTGACGTTAAGGATACTGAGCTCACCTTTTTCATATTTATAGATGGACCAGCCCAAAAGCGCAAAGAGGATCCCAACAAGACCCATCGAAGCGGTAGGCAATCCCGGAACAAGTGCGAAGAGAATCATGATAAATCCGACGATCATCATGATCTTGGCATTCCCCATCATCTGGTTGATGGTGCCTTCGGCAAAGTTGTCTCCGTCACTTGAAGAGCGGGTGATCATGATACCCGTTGCGGTGGAGATGATAAGTGCGGGAATCTGACCGACAAGACCGTCACCGATGGTAAGGAGCGTAAAAGTGGCCGCACTGTCGCTGATGCTCATATCGTGTTGGAAGACACCGATTAAAAACCCACCTATAATATTTATGAGCGTTATAATGATGCCGGCAACCGCATCCCCTTTAACGAATTTGCTCGATCCGTCCATGGCTCCGTAAAAATTGGCATCCTGCAAGATCTCTGCACGTCGTCGTTTGGCTTCGGCATCATCGATAAGACCGGCATTTAAATCGGCATCGACTGCCATCTGCTTACCGGGCATAGAGTCGAGTACGAAACGTGCCGCAACCTCTGCAACCCTTGTAGAACCTTTGGTAATGACCATGAAGTTGATGAGGACGAGTATGGAAAAGACGATGATCCCGATCACATAGTTACCGCCGACGACGAAATCCCCGAAACTGTTGATGATGCTGCTCACCGCTTCGGGTCCTTCGTTGCCGTGGCTTAGAATCATTCTCGTCGTAGCGATATTAAGCGAAAGCCTAAAGAGAGTAATGATGAGAATGAGCGTAGGGAAGGTTGTAAGATCGGTGGGCTTGGGAACATACAGCGAGATAAGCAGGATCAAAACCGCGACTGCCATAGAGATAGTGAGCAGAAAATCTAAAACTCCCGAAGGCAGAGGAACGATGATAATAGCCAGAATCGCCATAACAAACGCTACGACGCTTAAATCCCTCTGACCGAGTAAAAAGTTGAGCGTCGTACCTATCTGCTGTTTGGTAGTAAGTTTCTTTTTTGCCAAGGGGCTACTCTTCTAAGATATCGGCAAGGGTGAGCTTGGCCAAAAAAGAGTCAATTTTGGTTTGAAGTTTATTTAAAAACGGCCATATCGAGCAGATGTGCGCCTTGTCCGAAGGGCAGTTCTTCTCTGATGGGGCGCAGTCAAAGACTGCCGGTGCTTTCCCCTCTACGCACGACATAACATCAAGCATAGTGATCTCTTTGGCGGATTTAAAGAGTACAAAGCCGCCGTTCACACCTTTGTATGAACGTAGAATATCCTCTTTGGCAAGTGCCTGCAAGATCTTTGCCAGAAAACTTTTCGAGATAGAGAGCTCTTTGGAGAGAGTTTCGCTATCCATTGGGGATTCGGCTTTTGCCAGAACGATAAGAGAGAGGATTGCATATTCACTTGCGCGAGTTATTAACATTTGAGTACTTTAAATAAAAAAATATTGCTGGTTTAAAAGGATATATTATATCGTATAAATTTAAAAAGCGTTGATGCGTCGATCGTAAATATTCTTTCTAAATATATGGCTTGTAAAATAGGGAAAAATCGAAATATTATGATATAATTTCGCTTCAATTTTTTGGAAGTACTTCAAGAAGTTAGAACATTACCTATTTGGAGGCTATTATGGCTTTGGATTCGGCGAAAAAAAATGAGATCATTGCGAAATTTGCTCGCACTGAAAACGATACAGGTTCTTGTGAAGTTCAAATTGCACTTTTAACAGCTAGAATTGCTCAACTTACCGAGCACTTAAAAACATTTAAAAAAGATCACGCTTCACGTGTGGGACTTTTAAAACTAGTCGGACAAAGACGCCGTTTGATGAAATACTTCAAAAAAACAAACAAAGATGCATATCTTAAACTTGTTACTGCATTAGATATCAGAGATAACATCTAAGTTTATCTCTCTCTTTGTATGAAACCTTTTTTTGGTTTCATACCTCTTCGACAAAATACACTCACTTATAAATAAAGGGCACCTCTAAAATATTTAAAAACATCGCTTTGTTTCCCAATCTTTAGCCTTTAAATGCCCTATTTTACAAATCTCTCTATTTTAATTTAGATTTAGTTTTATCATTGTATGCTTTTCGAAGTTTGAAATTTGTGGAGGTTTACAGTGTCAAAAAAGAGCATTGATACAAATATTGACGGTTTGACATTTCTAGAAGACGGCGAGGTTTTGTATAGTGATTTATATCTTCTATCCGAGACGGATGAAAAGGGTATCGTTCAATACGCTAGCGACTCTTTTTTAAAGGTTGCCAACATGAAAGCAGAGGAGCTTCTCGGTCAGCCGCATAACATTGTAAGACACCCGGATATGCCGCGAGCTGCATTTAAATCTCTTTGGGATGACGTCCAAAGTAAAGGCTTCTGGACCGGAATCGTAAAAAATGCCCGCAAAGGCGGCGGTTACTACTGGGTATATGCAACGGTTCTTCGTTCTCTCGACAAAAACGGAAAAGCGAAATATGTCTCCATCCGCGTTAAACCATCACGCGAAGAGATTAAAAAAGCCGAAGAGCTTTATGCGACATTAGACTAAAAAGGAGACAATATGGCTTTAATGAAGAAAAACAGCACGGGTTTATCTACCGCTGCAACCGTCGTATCAGCCGGGACCGATAAACGCAGACAAAGAACTTTGGCTAAACAGCAACAGATAAGCGAAAGCATCGCGGGTGTGGCAATGACTATCTTAGAGAATGCTCAAGAGAGCGTCAGCGCTATTGAACAGCTCAAATCATCGATGGAACAGATTGCGACCGCTGCGGAAGAGAACAGCGGAGCAAGCGAACAAGCACTCGAGAATGTACGCGGTATCAATGCCAATATCACAAGAATGAACTCAACGATTGATACCGTCATATCATCAACCCTCTCTACGGGTGATAATATCATGCTCTCGGTGCAAAAGGTCAATGATTCGGTAAACCGCATGGATAATGCGGTGCGTGTTGCCCAAGCATCCTCCAAAAAGAGCGAAGAGCTTAAAATCTCATCACAAAATATCGGTGATGCGGTTGGCTTCATCGCAAAAATCGCAGACCAGACCAACCTTCTTGCACTCAATGCCGCCATTGAAGCAAGCCGCGCGAAAGAGCACGGTAAAGGTTTCGCCGTCGTAGCAGATGAGACGCGTGCCCTTGCAGGCGAGAGTGAGAAAAATGCCGAGTATATCTCCGAGCTCGTCAATAAGATTCAAAGTAGTATCGATAATATCATCAAAAGCATCGGTGCAACGACGACGATCATCTCCAATAACGGAAGCAAAGGCAACAGCCTCAGTTTGAAGATGGAAGAGCTGACAAAGATCGCCGTTTACTCCGTTGAAGCTGCGAGAAGCGTGAATACATACACGCAAAGGCTGGGCAATATCGCTAGCAAGATCAATAGCGGTTCGCAGGATATCGCAACCGCTTCGAGTGAAATCGCTCAATCGGTAGAGAAGACGCTTAATAGTATTGAGGTTCAATCGGATGCGCTCTCTCAAACAGAAGATGATATCAAAGAGCTCTCGAATTTGGCAGAGGAGCTTAAATACTCGACAGATACGGTCAAATCAGCTGAAGATATCGCTCTCTCTGCCGATACGATCGGCTCATCAATGGAAGATATTCAAAACGCACTTTCAGATGTTACGAATGCATTGAACCAAATCGAATCAGCTTCACACACAACGAATAAAAGCGCTTTAAATAACAAAGAGCTTATCGAAAGCGGGCTTCTTGCAGCAAAAGATATCAATAAACTCATTGAGATCGCACGCCGCAACTTTGATCTATTAAAGGTCTCATTTAACCATGTTCGCAATGCCGTCATTGAGATCAGAGAGGCGTTTAGCGACTCGATCTCACAAGGCAATGCAGCAGCTACGGAGCTCAATGTGATCGTGAAAGAGACAAAGAGCGTCGATAAAACGGTCGGGAACATCTCTAACTCGATCGTACAGCTCAATATGCTGGCAATCAGCGGTTCAATCGAAGCGGCGCGTGCCGGTGATTTCGGCAAAGGATTCGCAGTCGTTAGTTCTGATATAAGAAATTTGGCGAAAGACTCCGAGTCCAACACCGATAAGATCAACGATATCGTAGAATTGATGAATTCGGAGATCGATACGGTTAGAACGGATTGGAACAATCTTTTAAGTTCTCAAGCCAATGAGCAGTCGTTGATAGACGGACTCATTAGCGATATCGCAAGAATCACTGATATGCTTGTTGACCTCTTAGATCGCTATACGGGACTTAAAAACGTCAATGATCAAAATCTAGAGGGTATGAATCAGGTTATGATCGGTATCAACGAGATTCAAAAAGCGGTAGAGTTAAGTGCTAGAAATGCAATGGAGTCTAGAAAGGCGAGTGAATTGATCATAGAGACGGTCTCACACATCAGCGAGGGCGTTGAAGAGCTTGCGGTTATGGCAGACGAGCTGCAACAAGGTTAATATAGATGCTCATTGAAGAGATTTTGATTATTAAAAACGGTCACGAAAGTTATGGAATTTCTACGGCAGAAGTAAATCAGATCTCTCGCGTACCATCGCTTATGCAGATGCCTCTAAGACCTGCCGGAGTTAGAGGTTTATGTGCTGTCGGCGGGAATATCGTTACTATGGTGGATATGAATCTGCTGCTGCAAACAAAAGCGATCGACTTGCAAAACGATAAGTGCAGAATATTGACGCTTAACGACAAATTCGCATCGAACGCTCTTTTGGTCTCGGAGGTCTATAACACCATTGAAGTTCAAGAAGATAGACTTGAGTGGATCGATAACGAAAACGATCCGATCATTGGAATATATAAGTACAAAAAGAGTCTCGTTCAGATCGTTTCGCTTGAGTATCTTTTCAGCCGTATCAATAGATTGAATATCAGACAAAACGAGGTAAAAAGCGGCAGGGTCAAAGTAACCGATTCGAAAGAGGAAGATGAGAATCGTTTTTTGATATTTGCTATGAATGAGGAGAGGTTCGCACTCAATATAGACTATTTGCGTGAGATAATCCTGGCTGATGTGGAGTACACGGACGTGGCCGGAACTAGTGAAGACTTTTTAGGGCTTGTCACTCTTCGCGACGAGCTTATATCCGTTATAGATCTAAGAAGATATTATGGTTTTCGATCAACACGGGATGAGAAGAATCGCATTTTAATAGCATCATTCGAAGGAAAAAAGATCGGTCTTCTCGTTGATAGAATAGTGAATATCAAAAACTTCGCTACCAAAGATATAGATTATATGCCCGAGAATTTTCAAGACAATATGATCTCAGGAGTAATTCACGATAAGAGCTCGCTTATCTCATTTTTTGATACGACCGTATTAAAAGAGATATTTCTAAAGCATCAAGCATATATCGACAGCCAAAGCGATGATGAACAAAACGAGGTTGAAGATAATAGCGGCGAATTAGAGGTGATAGTATTCAAACTTTCGGGTAAGGAGTACGCTTTTGATGTCGAGAGTGTTGCCGAGATCATCGATAACGCCGATAAAACAAAAATCGCCTATGCTAAAGAGAATATCGACGGTATTATCAATATCAGAGGACAGATCGTGACCATCGTCTCTCTCTTTAAGAAGCTAAAGATTCAAGAGAGGGAACAAGAGGATTCAAAGATCATAATCTGCAATCTAAAAGAGAGCAAAATAGGTTTTGTGGTTGATAGCGTCAGTGATATTTTGAGTATAAAGAGCCACGAGATCCGAACGCAAGATGATAGGCTCTTCCCGAATGTCCTTCATCTAGAGGGCGGGAAAAGGTTAGTGCTGTTTATGGATATCAACAACGTAGTGTTTGAGTAGGAGTGTTTGTGTCAAAAAGAGTTTTAATAGTTGATGATTCCGCTTTGGTCAGAAAGCAGCTTAGCGATATCATAGCTCCTTTGGATTTTGATATAGAGACGGCCAAAAATGGAAAAGAGGCTGTCGATAAAGCGACGTCAACGCAGTTTGATGTGATTACTATGGATATAAATATGCCGGTGATGGATGGTCTTGAAGCCGTAAAGCAGATCATGCAAAAGCAGCCTACGGCTATACTGATGGTGAGCTCTTTAACGACAGACGATGCGGCTATAACGATGGATGCACTCAATTTAGGCGCTATCGATTATATCTCTAAGCCGGGTACTCTGAATGTCGGAACAAAAGAGAATGCGGAGGATATCCGTGAAAAAGTAGTTGCACTCAGCCGTATTCCGCAAAGAAGATTAAAAAGACAAATGGCTTCGAGAGCGCCTCTTCGAGAGAGACGAAAGCCGGAGTCGAGTTCAACGTCGCTCAATAGCCCGAATGCGTCATCGACGGCGATAGAGAAGGTGGTATTGATCGGCTCTTCGACGGGTGGACCCGGTTTAATAGAGCAGATATGTGCCGCTTTGCCGGCAAACTATAAATATCCTGTGTGTGTAGTGCAACACATGCCAGAGCAGTTTACGAATGCTTTTGCACAGAGGCTTAATCGTGCTAGTATTTTAGAGGTGCATGAAACGCAGCAGAATATGGAGCTCTTGCCCGGTAATATCTATATTGCCCGCGGCGGCGTTCATATGAACTTTGCAAAAAAAGTATCCGGCAAGATAGTGATCCGAGAGGATAAAAACAAAGGAAACAACTTTTTTCAGCCAAGTGTAAACGATATGATGTTCAGCGCTCTTGAGGTTTTTGATGCGAAGAAGATTGTAGCCGTTATCTTGACCGGGATAGGCGATGACGGGGCTAACGCTATGGTAGAGTTGAAAAAACGAGGTGCTTATACTATAGGCGAGAGCGAAGAGAGTGCGACAGTGTACGGTATGCCAAAAGAGGCGTATGATCGAGGCGGTGTGATGGAACAGCTTGATTTCGTACAGATTTTAAAAAGAATAGCAACTTTAAAGTAGTGAGGTGAGAGATGGCGTTAGTAAAAAAACATCTTAAACAGGAGATGGCGGAGTTGCCGAAGTTTGAGACTTTAGAGGAGTGGATAGGCTATTTTGAAAGAGATCCCGAAGGTGCAAACCGCGATTATGCTATCGAAGAGATAGGCAAGCGCAAAGGCGGGCCTAAATATTTGATAGAGTATATCGATAGCGAGATTACATCTAAAGAGCTGGCGACCAAAGTCGCATCGATAGTTGCAACGGTGAGCCCTAATGAGGCGCCCATAGACGAGATTATGAATCTTTTAAAATTAAACAACGCCTATATCCGTAACCTCGGTATCTCGATGCTTCGCGATTTCGGCAATGTCATCAAATACTATATCGTGAAGTTTCTCATAGGCGATGACAGGGATCTAAGAATTTTTGCAATCAACGTTTTAGGGGATGTCAATTTTCCGGAATCACGCGATATGTTGATTGAACTTTTAGAGAACGAGCAGGATATCAACGTTGCAATGACCGCTGTGGATTACATGGGTGAGATCGGTGAACCGGAAGATATCCCGCTTTTAGAATCACTTAAAGAGCGTTTCCACGGTGATTTCTATGTACAATTCGCAGTTGACGGTGCTGTGAAGCTTATTGAAGGATAGAGTATGACGTATCTGCTTTCCAAAGAGAATTTTGCGAAGATGGCCGAGTTTATCTATAGAAAAAGCGGTATCTTTTTAGAAGAGGATAAACACTATGAAAAGTTGGCAAAATATATCGATAAGCGCTCCGATTTTTTAGGTTTAGATAGCTTCAGAAAGTACTTTTTTAAACTTCGTTTTGACGATAAAGATGGAACCGAATTTCAAGAGCTGATGAATGCTATAACGGTGAACGAAACCTATTTCTTCAGAGAAAAAGATCAATTTGAAGTCCTTGTCAACAAGATAATGCCCGAACTTCATAAGATGATGCCTCTCTCTCGTCCGCTTCGTATCCTCTCTGCTCCATGCTCCACGGGTGAAGAGCCCTATTCGATAGTTTTACACCTTGTAGAAGAGGGGAGAATTATTGAAATGCGAGATATCGAGGTAGTCGGTATCGATATAGACTCTACCGTCATTCAAAAGGCTAGACAAGGGAAGTTCACCGAACGTTCCGTTCATGCCATCCCAAAAGATATTTTGGCTAGATGGTTTAAAAAGAAAACACTGAGTTATGATCTCTCCGAAGAGCTTAACGGCGCAGTTGATTTTCAAGTGGCAAATGTTTTTGATAAGAATCAGATGAGAAAACTTGGAAAGTTTGACGTTATTTTTTCAAGAAATATGCTCATTTACTTTGATGATGCATCGCGTAAAGAGGTCGCTATGACCTTCTATGATATGCTTAACCCCGGTGGTTATGTACTTTTAGGACATGCCGAGTATATGAGCCGAATCGTTTCGGTCTTTAAAGCAAAAAAAATTGAGAATACTTTAATTTATCAAAAATAGGAGAAAAAGAATGCCTTTAGTAGTTTTCGTAGATGATAGTGAAACGGCGTTGGCATCAACGCGTATGGTAACAAACTCGATGCCGATCGAAGTAAAGCAGTACACGGAGGCCAAAGCCGCTCTAGCCGAGATCAAAGCGGGTATGAGACCCGATTTGATCATTACCGATTTAAACATGCCCGTCATGAACGGTTTTGAGTTTTTGCAAGAGTTGCGCCAGCTCCCTTCAACACAAAGAACTCCTTGTTTGATGCTCACGACCGAGACAAAGGCAGAGCTAAAAGAGCAGGGTAAAGCGTTGGGATTGACGGGATGGATCGTGAAGCCTTTCAACCCGGCACAGCTCAAACAGGCTATTACAAGAGTCTTAAGATTACCGTAGTGGAAACAGAGATGCTAATGTTGACATCAATCAATGAGCTCTTGGCGCATATCAAAGAGGTTGAAGAGGATGTGATTCAACTCTCTCGGGACTCTATGTTGATGCTAGGCGCTTTTCTTGAAAAAAAAGGCGTTGAACTTGATGAAGAGAGCATTAAAGCACTGCAGTATCAAGATATTATCTCGCAACAGCTGAGTGCAACCATAGAAGCTATAGAGAGTGTACAGCAGAGTATTGCCGTATTTGAGAATGCCTACAGATCAGATGAGAAGATAGCAAGCGATAGTTTGGCAAAACTGCAGAATAAGCTAAGCAGATCAATTTCACATGCCAAAGATAGAAAAGCCGCTTTTTCCGGCAATCTTCATAGTGATTCTGATGATGAAATAGAGTTTTTTTAGGAGTGAAAATGGCGACAGTAATGGTTGTAGATGATTCTAAGACGGTAAGAAACTACCACGGTTCTATCTTGAAATCGATGGGGCTTGAGGTTATCGAAGCAGAAAATGGAATGGAAGCACTAGAGAAGAGTCTTGATAGATCGGTCGCTCTCTATTTGGTGGATGTCAATATGCCCATTATGGACGGTTATTCGTTTGTAGCGGATTTGCGTAAACAAAAGAGCCATGCAACCGTACCGGTGATCATGATCACGACTCAAGCAAAAGAGGAAGACAAGGTTCAGGCTTATGAAGTCGGAGCCAATCTTTTTGAGACAAAACCGATCAAACCCGACTTGCTGCAAGCATACGTGCAGATATTAGTCAATAAATAGTGGGAGGACGATCTAATGGATCCGTTGTTAGAACAGTTTTTACAAGAGGCCAGAGAGAATCTCGCATTCATTGACCAAAATATAGAGGAGATAGGCTCTGATGATCCTGAACTGCTCAATTCGGTTTTTCGTGCGGCACACACGCTCAAAGGCGGAAGCGGTATCGTAGGATTCGAGGCCGTTAAAGATATTACCCACCATGCCGAAGATCTTTTGGATATGCTTCGTGCAGGCAAAATCGATTTTCAAGAGGGCATGACCGAAGCTCTCTACGATGCATTTGACGAGGTGATGAATCTTATCGAAGCGGCAGAGGAGTCGGGAAGCATCGTAGAGGCGGACGAAGAGAGTGTAAAAAGGATCATATCCGCACTCAACGCACAGATGGGCAAGAGCGTTGAGACTCAGAGTGTATGGCAGCTACCTTTCAAGCTTGCTTCAGATTCTGCCGCTATTATTAATCTCTCTACAAAGACGCTTCGAAACCATAAAGGGTGCAAGATCGACTTCAGAAATCCGCAGCTTGATGAGGAGTTCGTTCAAGGCGAGCATCTCTATGCGATCACGTTCGATGTCGATGAATCGTGCATGGTCTATGGAAACGATCCTATCTATACCCTCTCTCTTCTAGGCGAAAAGGTTGTTGGACTCTATGCGTGCATGAGTGATAACAATGCGAAATCGGTTTTAAGCGGGATGGAAGACGAAGAGGGGCTTTTATTGCGATGCCGAATCGTCGCCTATATCTATGCAACCTATGAAGAGATTGAAGATTCACTCTTTAATTTCATCGATGAGTTGGAGTTCGTTCCGCTTGATGTCGTTTCACTGCTTGGGATCAGTCGAGGCGATGCAGGGATATCGTTAGAGGTCCTTAAAGAGCTGGCGGCACTGGGCGAGCTTGCCGATATCGATATTATCACTTCTGAAATTGAACGCTCTATGGAGCTTATCGGCTCTTCGACGCTTCAATATGCTCAGTTAGAGAGATTTTTGGATATTGCATCTTTCATTAAAGAGTCGGATGTTCAAAACCTTGCCTCCTTTTTTGAAGAGATCTATAAAGGGCAGGTCTATACCTTTAACGGCGAGGTGAGTAAAACTTCGACCGCATCATTTGAAGTTGCCGAGCCGATCGAGGCGGATGAATCTGAAGCTCCAGCGACGCAACCTCACGTTGAGCTCACTCCTGAACTAAAAAAAGTGATCGATTCAATGCTGCAACAGCAGAAAAAAGCGCTCGAAAATGGAAATGACGAAGCTTCACTAGAGCGCATAAAAGCGATACTAGAGACGATGCGAGGGTATTTCACGGATATGCCGGCCTCGTTTATGTCGGCTCAAGATATTGCGGCATTTATAGCAGCCGCTTTAGGAGAAAAAGCGAGTGTGGTCGCTAAAACCCCTGCGGCTGTTGTGACACCTAAAAAGAGTGAAGTCGCAGCGGCATCTAAAGTAGAGGTTCAAGCAGCGGCGAAACCGAAAGAGGAGGTCGAGATACTCTCTCAAACGATCACCAAAAGTGTGCCAAAAGAGGTGGTTGAGGAAGAGGATGAGACCCAAGAGGATGAGCGCCCGCTCAAAGCCAATACCGAACGAGAGGAGTCGAAAAAGGCGGTTGTAGGCAAAACGGTCAAGATAGACCAAGAGTCGATAGATAGTTTGATGAATGTCGTCGGAGAACTGCTCGTTGCAAAAAATTCACTTCCGTATCTTGCCGACAACGTCATCGGTATGACGCATGAACACATCAAACGTGAGATCATGGAGAAGTATATCTTCATCAATCGTCTCTCTGAACAGCTTCAGGATCTCATCATGAGTATGCGTATGCTCCCAATCTCATACGTATTTGACCGATACCCGAAACTTGTTCGCGATATCTCCAAAAAGCTTGGCAAAAAGGTGAAGCTTGAGATGGACGGCGGCAATACCAAGCTTGATAAAAACATGATCGAGATGTTGGCAGATCCGATGATTCATATCATGAGAAACTCTCTAGACCATGGAATTGAGAAACCGGAAGTGCGTGAACAAAAGGGCAAAGACCCGACGGGAACAGTCAAGCTCAACGCATTCGCACAGTCTGATAGAATTATCATAGAGATCATCGATGACGGTGCCGGCATCAATGTGGATAAAGTTGCCAATAAAGTTCTTGAGAAGGGCCTGATGACGCACGAGCAGATCGATGCACTGAGCGAAGAGGAGAAAGCGGAGCTTGTACTTCTTCCTGGCTTATCGACTGCAGATGAGATCAGTGAATACAGCGGTAGAGGCGTCGGTATGGACGTCGTCAAAAAATCTATCGAGAGTTTCGGCGGAACGATCAAGATCAAAACCAAAGCAAACCGCGGAACGGTTATCACGCTTGCGATACCTGTGTCGCTTGCGGTCACATCACTGCTGCATATCTTGATGAACGGAATCCACTACGGTATCCCTATGGACAGCGTATCCGAGACGGTTAAAATTGAGCGTGACAAAATAGAATACCTGCACAATGAGCCGTTCATATATCTCCGCGGTGAGGTTATTCCACTTCTCTTCATCAAATCGATGCTCGATGAGAAGGAGATGGCAAACGAGCCGCTTTCGATAGTGGTCTTGAATATTAAAGAGAATCTGCTCGCGGTTGTGGTCAATAAGTTTATCGGTCAGCTCGACGTGGTGCAAAAACCGCTTGTAGGAATCTTGGAAAATCACCCGCTCTTTAGCGGAACGGCTCTTTTAGGAAACGGCCAGATCATTATGGCGATCGATCCTCTGGGTCTTTTGGGGATCTCTCAAAAACTCAGAGAGGAAGATATAGAAGTGGTAGCTTAGGAGTGGCCGATGTCTGATTTAATAGTTTTCAAGGTCGCGAATAATCGTTATGCCCTCGATATCGAAAATATTCAACGCATAATACAGTCTAAAGAGCTTACCGAGATCCCCAATGCACACCCCTATATCGACGGGATGATGTCCTACGAGAAGAGGATCCTCAAAGTGCTTAATTTTCGCAGATTGACCGGATTAAAATCCTATGATGAGGAGCTTAAAGGGACTTTCGCCGTATTAAAAGAGCAGCACAAAAGCTGGGTTGAGAGCCTATTAGAATCCGTTGAACACGGTACGACCTTTACAAAGACCACCGATCCGCATAAGTGTGATCTCGGCAAATGGCTAGATGGCTTCAACTCCTACAACGATCATGTCTCGGCCATATTAAAGGATCTGAACGAACACCATAAACATCTTCACGTTTCAGGCGGGGATGCTCTAAAGAGTTATGAGTCCGGAGAGAAGGCCGAGGCGCTGCGCATCGTAAAAAGCGAGGTGTATGATACATATAACCGTACCATGGGCGATGTGACTACATTGATGAACGAGTTTAACGTAGTTGCCGATTCGCTTCAAAAGTTGATCATCTACGAGAAAGAGGGGAACGCTTTTGCCATAAAAGTAGATTCGATCGAGGATATCGCCCACGTAGATGATAGTAAGATCATGCTTGCGGGGCATGACGAAAAATCGAAAGAGTATCTGGATATCAAAGGGGTACTTGATATAAACGGCCAGCTCATCAATGTGATAGAGAGTGTTAAATTACCGAAATAGGAAGTGAAAAATGGCAATTACGTATGAGAACAACAGGGCGACATTCGCCTCTGTGATATATGAGGATGAGGTTGTCGCTTTTAGAGATTATCTGCAAGAGCACGCCGGTGAAGAGATCGTATTTGATTTTAGTGAATGCGACGATATCCATTTGGCGATTTTGCAACTCATTGTTGCATATAAAAAAAATTACGCCTGCAGCTACGTTTACGGCGATAAAAAAAGATTATACGAGATGTTCTTAGAGGGATTTGATATTAGTGAAGACGATTGTAATTAGCAACCGTAAAGGCGGCTCGGCTAAGACCACGACGGCCGTCAATCTTGCAAGCGGACTTGCAAAGCACGGCTCGGTGCTACTGCTGGATTTCGATACCCAAGGACACGCTTCGATAGGTGTGGGGTGTGCTCCGGATGAGAAGCTCGGCGTTCATTCCATCTTTTTAGGCAAAACATTGAGCGAGACCTTCATACCGACGGTTCATCATAATCTGACACTCTCTCCGGCACTTGCCTTTTTTGATGTCTATGAGTATGCCGATCTAAGGGGAGTCTTAAAAAACCGCTTCAAAGTAGAGCAGATAGCGGAGTTTTTTGACTACTGTATTATAGATACGCCCCCAACGTTCGATGCTCTGCTCAAGAACTCTCTTGAGGTGGGCGATAGCGTGGTGATCCCTTTCGTGCCGCACCATCTGGGCGTGGTTGCGGTCGGGCAGATGCTTCGTGCCGTCTATCAAAGCGCGAATCAGCTCGGACGGGAGATCGCCGACGTCTTTATTCTGCCCGTGATGTACAATCCTCATATAATAGAGCACAGAGAGTCGCTCCAAAAGGTGAAGGTATCTTATGGAGAGGCAAAGCTTCTCTCTCCTATCGGCGTAGATATTAAGCTTGCGAAGCAGTTTGAGAGCGGTTCGCCGATTGTGCTCGATGCGGCAAGGTCTAAAGGGTTTAAAGACTACACACAGTGTGTTTCGGAGCTCTTGGAGAGGATCTGATGCATACTCGGCTTAACAATCAGCTTACCATCTTAGTGTGTGAAAAAGAGCTTCGTCTCTTAAAGAGATTGGAGTCGTGGGTAAAAGCTATGGGTAATATCGCTTATACCACCGATGACGGTATCGAAGCGCTTACGCTCTTTGAACGAGAGAGACCCGATATTCTGCTTCTCTCTCAGGATCTAAAAAGTATGGGGGGATTGGAGCTGATCGAGAAGATCAAAGCAAACAATCCGCTCCAAGCGGTCATATTGATGTTCAGCCAATTCGACGACAACCACATCGTCAAAAAGTCTATAGACCTGCAGGTCGATAAGTATCTCAATAAACCCGTCGATGCCACACTTCTCTTCAATGCGGTTGATGCGCTCTACAATGAAAAGATCTTTCATGAAGAGTTCATAGCACAAAAGCAGCTGCTGCAAGACTATAAAGATGCAATAGATAAGTCCTTTAATGTCTCCGTTCACGATAAAGAGGGGAGGATCACACACGTTAACGAGGCTTTTTGCGCTACCCTAAGATTAGAGTATGAGGATGCTCTCAAAGGGGTGCTCAACCCTCTGGATAACCCCCGTGCGGATATGCAAGCTCTTTGGAGAAGGCTTCGCGAAGAGAATCTCTACAAAGAGCGTCAAACCTTTTTACTCTCTGATGAGCGAGAGTATATCATCGACGTTACGGCAGTGGGTTTAAAAGATAAATACGGTACGACCTATGAGTATCTCGTCTTTAGCGACGATGTTACCGAGATCGTCAAGAGTGCACGAAAAATCAAAGAGCAAGAGATAGATAAGAAACTTCAAAAGCTTGAGCATATCAAAGAGGTCAATCGGATCAAAGATTCGTTTTTGACGATCTTTACTCATGAACTTAAAACACCTCTCAATTCGATTATCAATTTTTCGGAGCATGTTCAAAAACGTATTGCAAAGATGGATGCACAAACCCAAGAGAGTCTCTCGGAAAAAGTCGGTATCATCCATACCAGCGGGTTGCAGATGCTTGACATGATAACGAACCTTATCGATGCGATGAGATTGCGAGACGGCAAAGTGAAGCTTCAAACGACTCTCGTTTCACTCAATAACGTTGTTGATATGGCGCTTGCAAAACATAGCCAAGAGGTGACTTCACTCAAAGTAATCACGAAATATATGGCCGAAGTCGATATAGAAGCGGACGAAAAACGGATGCTGCAGCTTGTCGGGAACATTGTTTCAAATGCGATCAAATATGCGCACTCAAAGATCGCGATCGTTATCCGTGCCGAGAGCGACGGCAGATTTTCCTTAGAGATCATTGATGACGGCGACGGGTTCGCGGATAAGACGAAGCTCTTTACACTCTTTGAGCAGTATGACGATGACGATATGACGCGAAAAGCAAAAGGTGCGGGAGTCGGTCTCTATGTGGTGAGGCAACTTTGTGATAGAATGGGCTTTACGATAGAGATAGCCGATTCAAAAGAGTTCGGCGGAGCGCGAGTAATTATAAAGGGGAGAGGAGTTTTAAAGAGATGAAAATCTTAATAGTGGACGATAACAAAAACAATAGGATGATATTACGCCTTATGCTGGAGGATTACGCTCAGGAGAGAGGGCTGAGTGCCTTTGAGATGGATGAGGCCGAAGATGGATCGATCTGTGTCAGAATGTGTCAAGAGAAGAGCTACGATATCGTCTTTATGGATATTATGATGCCGAATATGGACGGTATCGAGGCGACGAGAATCATACGTGAGCAAGACAAAAGGATCATGATCATCGCCGTTTCTGCGGTCGATGATGCCTCTAGACAGAAGCTTATCCTCAATAACGGCGCCGAGGACTATATCTCTAAACCCGTCAACTCCGATATATTCTTAAGCAGAATGGGTAACTACATCACGCTCGTAGAGACCCGCCAGCACAAAAGGGTCAATCTCTCCAAGATCAATCTCTTTAGTGATGAGATCTTTAGTCGGCATGTGAAGTTCATGGTGCTCTCGGAAGATACTCTCTCCGAATTCTGGGAGTACTACCTGCTTGATCCTATGGAGAAGTATGACGGGCTGAGCGATGTGGTGCGAAGCCTCTTCTCGCTGGCCGATGCGCAGGTGCGTTTGGGGATCCAAAGCGAGATCTATGTCGAGGACTCGGAAGAGAAGATATACTTTACTCTGACAAAAGTGGATGGGTTGCCAAAAAAAGTAGTCGAACTGATCTTGCGAAAGAACGGTCTCACTTCACCCTATAAGATCGAGGGAGAGCTGATATCCTTTGAACTTGAAAAGATCATATCAAAAGAGACTCCTCTAAAAGAACCGATTATAGAGACCATAGAAACTCCGGCGGTTGTGGCGGCTCCTTCGGTGCCTTCGGCTCACAAAGAGATCAGCTACAAAACATCCACGAAGGATCTGACGGTATGCAACTACATCGATCCCGAAGATCTGCAAGACCTTGAGGAGTATGCGGGCAAGCTCAACTCTTTGATGCTTGTGGTGGGAAGCGGCGATATAACCGAAGATGAGGTAGTAGAGATCTACACCTATCTTGAACGCATAGGCTCTATCATATCCTCATACAGCGAGGTCTATCCGATGGCGATCGCCCTCAATGGACTTGCTGCGGATATGGCGACGCATATGAGCGAATTTTCGCAAAACTCGGAGGCTCTCGGGCCGATGTGCCGCGCTTTTAGCAACGATATGAGCAAATGGATAGAGATGAGCTTCCATACCGGTGCGCCGAGTCCGGATTTTATGAATGATACTATTGTGGTAAACTGTCAAACGATAAGTTCAATGATCACCATGAATGATGCCCATGACGATGGCGGCGGTGATCTGGACGATATTTTTGATTTCTAGGAGCGAGGATGTATAAGGTAAATATCGAGAACAGCTGCAGCTGTTTTTTAAAAAGCGGTATTCCGGTGACGCAAGATTTTGAGACCAAAGAGGCGGCGCAAAAAGAGGCTGAGTCGCTTTTGCGTATCATGAAGACGAATTTTTGCCAAAAACACAACTTCACTTTAAGTGAAACACTTGGCGATTACACTATCTACATCGTACCGCGCAAGTAGTTTGATGGCATGTGAATTCACATGCCGATAGTTTCACATGCCGAGATTATAAAAAGATCTCGATAGCGCGTTTGAGGTCTTCGACCGTATCGATTCCAAACCCCGTACTTGCCACTTTGACCATTGCGATATCTTTACCGTGATAGATCGCACGAAGCTGCTCTAGCTTTTCGATATCCTCTATGGGCGCATCACTCAGATTACAGAACTCCTTGAGGCTCTTTTTGCTAAAGCCGTAGATTCCGATATGCCCGAAATAGGTGGCTCCGCCGCCGCGGTTGTAGGGGATCGGCGATCGAGAGAAGTAGATGGCGTTGCCGGCATGGTCTAAAACGACCTTTACAAGATTCGGATCGGTTGCGGCTTCATCGTTGATGGCGTTATAGCAGCTTCCCATCACAAACTCCGCACCCTCTGCTTGAAGCGATTTGAGTTTGTTCATAAGAGCCAAAACGACATCCGTCTCGATAAAGGGCTCATCGGCTTGGACGTTGATGATAAGCTCATCATCGCTCACCCCTAAAATCGTTGCGCACTCATTGATGCGATCGGTACCGCTCTTATGGGTCGTCGAGGTAAGCATCGCTTCGATACCGTGCTCTTGGCACACCTTGATGATGATCTCATCATCGGCCGCGACGACGACTCGGTCAAGATGGGCGACGCGCTTTGCCGTGCGAACGACCATAGGAAGACCGCCGATATCGGCTAAAACTTTTTGTGGAAAACGGGTAGAGGCAAGTCTGGCAGGAATAATTATCATTTAAACCCTTTAAGATATAATTGCGAAATTATAACCAAAAGGCGATTGATGATCCTTTATCAACCGGAACGCGGGTATTGCTACAACAGCGACTCTATCTTCTTGTTTGATTTTATAGACTCCTTTTCGCCAAAGGGGAGTATGCTTGATGTGGGAGCGGGATGCGGTGTCGTAGGGCTTTTGGTGGCAAAACACAATCCAAAAGTTTCACTTGAGGCCGTTGAGAAGCAAGAGATATTTACCCACTACGCGCGAAACAACGCAAGGGTAAACGAGATATCGTATAAACTTCATCATAGTGATTTTTTGGAGCTTGACGAGAGCGTAAAGTATGACTATATCGTCTCTAATCCGCCTTTTTATCACGACGGCGTCTCCAAGAGCGAAGATGAGATGCTTTATGCGGCGCGTTACAACCTCAATCTGCCTATCGAGCAGTTCTTTAAGAAGGTGAACCGCCTTTTAAAGCCGCAGGGACACTTTATCTTCTGCTATGACGCTTCACAGTTCGGGCTGCTATGCAAAGAGCTCTATAACGTCAAGATCCCGCCCGTCGATGTGCGTTTCGTACATCCAAAGATAGACAAAAAGGCATCATTGGTGATGATACATGCCCGTAACGGCTCTAAATCGATGATGCATATCATGCCCCCGCTTATAAGTTTTGAAAACGAGGAGTTCACCCCTATGGCTAAAAGTATCTATAAAAAAGCCGCTACGCAGAGTATCAAATGCTCCCTATGATGTATAAAGAGGGGTACCCTTACGCATTCAACCCAAATGCGTGCAGCAGCTGCGAGGCACGGTGCTGTACGGGAGAGAGCGGTTACATCTTCGTCTCTCAAGCTGAAATATTGAAGATCTGCGAACTTCTAAATCTGGATATTAGTGAGTTTGCGGCAAAGTATCTTTTCAAGAAAGATTACAAGTACTCTATTCGTGAAAGACGAGTCGGCGACTCATACGAGTGCCTCTTTTACGATAGAGCAAACAACGGTTGCAGTATCTATGAAGCGCGTCCGCAGCAGTGCAGGACGTTTCCTTTTTGGGACTATTTTAAAAACCGAGTCGATGAAGTAAAAAGAGAGTGCCCCGGTATTGTCGATGTATAAGATATCTCTATTCCTCTTTATTCTGTTGCTCTTTGCGGGGTGTAGTTCGAAAACTTCACATGCCATCAATCCTGCACAAAAGATATTCGAGGAGGAGGATCAGTACATCCTTTTTGCTCTGCGTGCAGAGGAGCTGCAAGAGTTTAATGCATCGGCATCGATCTACTACACCCTCTACGAGAGGTCGAAAAAGGATGAGTATCTGTTGCGAGCACTTCGCAGCGACCTCTCTGCCAAAAACAATGAAAAAGTGCTTGCTTTGATCGACGAGATGACAAAAGGCTCTTTGGAGAATCCCGTTTTGGTGCGCTTGAAGATTGTGGCACTCTTGCAGATGCAGCGCATAAAAGAGGCCAAAGAGCTCTCTATAGCACTCGTCAATAGAACCAACGAGGTCGATGACTATATTTTGGTGAGCGACATCTATTCAAGCGAAAAGAACTTCAACATGTCGCTGAAGTATCTTGAGAGTGCCTATGCGAAAAACTATGACGAGCGCGTGCTTGACAAGATGTCGATCGTCTTATATGTCGATCTGGCTCGCAAGAACGATGCGATCGCTCAGCTAGAGACACATATCCGCGTTCACGGATGCTCCGAACTGATATGTGCGAGGTTGGCAGGTTTTTACAGCGATAAAAACGATATAGAGGGGCTGCTCTCGATCTATTTGAAGCTCTACGGGATTTCGCAAAACAGCGACATCGCCGATAGGATCGTCAAGATATACCGCTATAAAGGCGATGAGATACGGCTTATAGAGTTTTTGCAAGAGAGCAAGAGCAACGACGCTCTCTTGCTGCAGCTCTTTATCAACACCAAGCGCTACAAAGAGGCTTCGAAACTCGCCTATGAGCTCTATGAAAAGACGGGCGAGATCGACTATCTCGGCAGCAGTGCTATATTCGACTATGAAGGGCATAAGAACAAAGCCGATAAGGCGATGCACAAACGGGTGATCGAGAAGCTCAAAAAGACGATCGCTCAAAACGGCTCACCGCTCTATCTTAACTATCTCGGGTACTTGATGATAGATCATGAGATCAACGTCAAACAGGGGATGAAGCATGTTCGCAAAGCGCTAAAGATCGAACCGGAGTCCGCATATTACCTTGATTCGCTTGCATGGGGGTACTATAAACTGGGCAACTGCAATGAAGCTATGAAGATCATCAATAGAGTAAGAAAACTAGAGGGCGGGGATGATAAAGAGGTTCAAGCCCATTATGAAAAAATTCAACAATGTATCAAAGGAGCAAAATGATTTTAGATGAGATAATCAAAAAGACGCGTGAAGACGTGAAGCAAAGAGAGAAGGAGTTTTCGCTTGATTGGCTTGGACGCTCGTTGGCGTTTAATGCACGAGCACCGAGAGATGTGTTCCCGTATCTAAGAGCAACGGAGGATAACCCATATAGGATCATCGCCGAAGTTAAAAAGGCATCACCATCTAAGGGGGTTATCCGTGAAGATTTCGATCCCGTAGTGATCGCGCAAAGCTATGAGCGCGGCGGTGCGAGTGCGATCTCTATTTTGACCGAGCCTCACTTCTTTCAGGGGAATCTGGACTATTTGGGATGGATACGCCGCTATGTGAGCATCCCGCTTCTTCGCAAGGATTTTATCGTCACGAAGTATCAGATCGTCGAAGCGATGGTGCACGGTGCAGACTTTATCTTGCTGATCGCCGCGGCTTTGTCAAAAGGCGAGCTCAAAGATCTGCTTGCCTATACGCGCCATCTCGGGATGGAGGCGCTTGTAGAGGTGCACGATAAGAGCGATCTTATCAAAGCGATCTATGCCGGAAGTGATATCATCGGTATCAACCACCGCAACCTTCAGACCTTCAAGATGGATATGAACCTCTGTTACGAGCTTGTTCCGATGATCCCAAACGGCAAGGTGATCGTTGCCGAGAGCGGCATCTATGAGCACTCTCAGCTTAAGGATCTCTCAAAACTCGGCGTCGATGCTTTTCTTGTAGGCGAATCGCTTATGCGTCAAGCCGACGAAGAAGAGGCACTTCGAAAGCTCAAATTCGGTTGATCGCTTTGGCATGTGAACTCATCTTTTCACATGCCGAATCTCAAAACCCACTGGAACCTTTTTTGCTACTTTGGGCTAAATCCAAACTCAAAGCCTGATCATGAAAAACTCTCTTTTACTTCTTTGCACATCCTTTTATGCTATACTCATCCTCAGTGGTTGTACCGCCGGTCTGGTTGATCCGGAGATCGATTTTGAGCCGCCGAAGTATGTCGAACAGATGCCCGGTTATGAAGACAAGACCGACTTTGCCTCTACGGGGAGCATCTTCGGTCAAGGCGAAAATCCGCTCTTTTCGGATCACAAAGCGATGCATGTGAACGATATCGTCACCGTTGTCATATCCGAAACGGCCAACAGCACCAACGTCGGCTCGAAGCAGCTCAACGAGAATGAGAGCACCAACCTCGGCGGCGGCGTCTTTGCAACGGCGGGAGGCAATCCGGCTATGCAGGCCAACCTGGCAAGCGTGAACGGTCTGACCAACGTCGGCTTTACGACAAGCACCATCAACGCCTATCAGGGGCAGGGGAGTGCGAGCAAGAAAGCTTCGTTCACGACGACGGTTTCGGCTAGGATCGTGAAGGTGATGCAAAACGGCAACTACTTTATTGCGGGCAAGCGAGAGATACTGGTGGATGATCAAAAACAGGTCATACAGATAAGCGGCGTGATACGCCCTTACGATATCGACCAGTACAATAAAATTGATTCGGCTCAAATGAGCGATGCGAAGATTCTTTACAAAACTGAAGGAGAAGTTGATCGTGCTACAAAACAGGGTTGGGGAACCAAAATTATTCAAGCGGTTTGGCCATTTTAGTTTAGCGTTGCTCTTGGGGTTTTCGCTTCTTCATGCAGAGAGCTTTGAAGATTTCAAACGCTCGCAGGCGGAGGCTTATCAGAAGTATAAAGATGAGCGCGACAACGCCTTTAACAACTATCTTAAAGAGCAGTGGAAAGCCTATAACGCCTTTAAGGGCACGCCGCTCTATGAAGAGCCTAAGCCTAAAAAGATAGAGAGTGCTAAGGCCGTCAAGCCAAAGAGCGTAGGGCCGAAGATCAATGTGGTCGTCAAGAAGATAGAGTATAAAGAGCCGGAGGTTCTTAGCAACGTCGTAGCGCCGCCGGCCAAAGAGATCACACAGCCTACTATTATGCCCCAAGAGCCAAAACCCGTAGCAAAACCGCAAGAGACTCCTGCGATAGTACAGATAGAACCAAAACCCAAAGAGCAGATCACGAAGATCGAACCTCCAAAGGTTGTCAAGTATGATATAGAGTTCGATTTTTTCGGAACGAAGATCGGTTTTGATATCGATAAAAAGCTCCAAAATGCCAGATTCTATCCGCAAACACAAGAGGGTATCGCAAACTTTTTCGATGTGGCGGCCTCAAGCGGCTACGAGGCGCTTGTCAATGACATTAAGAGCGTTTCGAGCGAACTGGGGCTTAATGATTGGGGTGTCTATCTGCTGGTGCATGAGATAGCCAACCATGCCTACTCTAATGCTGACGATGCAAAGCTCTTTAGCTGGTTCGTATTCAACAAACTTGGATATGCCGTAAGGATAGGTCTCGCGGAGAAGCATGTGGTACTGCTACACTACTCCAAAAAGATCATCTACTCCACCCCTAACTACAACTTCGGTGATAAAAAGTATTATGTCATCTCCAACTACGCCAAAGGGAGTGTCGGCAAGCTCTATTCGTATAATCACGACTATCCGGGTTCTACCAAAGAGCTCGATCTATCTCTGCCGACTCTGCCGAACTTTGCATCTGATATGCAAAAAAAGATGCTGAGTTTCGAGCAGTTCGGCAATAAATTCAGCGTACCCGTCGTCTATAACAAGAACCTTGTGGATTTTATGAACACATACCCGCAGGCAGACTATGACACCTTCTTTAATGCACCTCTTGATCCGCGAACCTATGAGTCTTTGGCAAAAGGGCTCAAAGGCTATATAGACGGCAAGCAGGCGAGCGATGCGATGAACTTTGTTCTGCACTTTGTGCAAAAATCATTTGATTACGAGCGTGACGATCAGCAGTTCGGACGCGAAAAGGTGATGTTCGCGCAAGAGACGCTCTTCTTTGACAAGTCGGACTGCGAAGATAGAGCGGTGCTCTTTTCATATCTCATTAAAGAGCTTTTCGGGGTGAGTATATTGGGCGTGAAGTACAAAGACCACATGGCTACGGCGCTTTATGTTCCGATGCAGGGCGATGTCGTCAAGGCGGGATCGAAGGAGTTTGTCGTGGCAGACCCGACCTATATCAATGCTAACATCGGTCAAAGTATGCCAAAATACAAGCCAAAAGAGCCGGAAAGTTTTATAATAGTGAAAAAATAGAGAGAAGACGATGCAGCCAATACTTTCTTTTGAAGAGATCCGCTCAAGTAATCTATCGCTTCTCTATGTGGAGGATGACGAAGATTTAAGACGCCATACGACAACGCTCTTTAGTTCACTCTTCAGCGAGGTCGATAGCTGTGCCAACGGCCGGGAGGCTCTGATAAAGTTAACGGCTAGATCATACGATCTGCTCATTACCGATATCACGATGCCGCTCATGGACGGGCTTGAACTTATCAAACAGATACGAGATCTCAATCCGACACAGCACATTCTAATCATCAGTGCATATAGTGACGATAAGTATCTGCTCAACTCTATAGAGCTAGGGGTTGATGGCTACATCCTCAAGCCTTTTAATCTAGAGGAGCTTCAAAAGAGGCTCTCGAACATCGTCAATAAGATCGTTGAAGAGAGAAACAGGTCCAATCTTGAGTTGAGCTATAAAGAGCAAAAAAGAGGAATGGACAATCTTACAAAGGCCTACTCGTATAATGCGCTGATGGAGCGTTTAAACGAAGGTGAGCCTTTAAGTATGCTGCTGCTCAATATCGATCATTTCAGCAACATCAACGAGGGCTACGGTTTTGATGTGGGTGATCAGCTGCTGTGCGAAGCGGGCAGGATGCTTCTGTTTATTAAACGCGAAGAGATGGACCTCTATCGGTTCAATTCGGACGAGTTTGTACTTTTGCAAGATGATCTTGTCGAAAACGACTATCTTCGAGATGTGGCAGAGTCGATCATCTCCTTTTTTGCCGAGAGTGAAGTGGAGCTTTTTGCAGGCGCATCGATGTATATCTCATTCTCTATCGCGGGATCGAAAGGGTACGGTGTCGGGATACTCAATCAAGCGAAGATGGCGCTCAAAGAGCTCAGAGAGTTTAGACGCGGGGCTTATAAGCTCTATGATTCCAAATCTCCCTATCTCCATCGCCAGCAGAGCAATATATATTGGATTCAAAAGATCAAAGAGTTTATAAACGACTCTAAGCTCGTAACCTATTTTCAGCCTATCGTTAATAATAAGACCGACAAGATAGAGAAGTATGAGTGCCTGGTTCGTATCAACGATGAGGGTACGCTTATCTCGCCATTGCACTTTTTACAGGCTGCGAAGATCACGGGCGTTTTGCCGCACATAACGCGATCGACGATCAAAAAGAGCTTCGAGACCTTCTGCGATACGGAGTATGAGTTCTCTATCAATATAACGGCCGATGATCTGCATATGAACTTTTTGCACGATGCACTCCTGAGTGCCTCTGAGAAATACTCTATTGATCCCGGCCGCGTGGTTCTTGAGATACTTGAAGATGTGGCGACTCTGGATGAAGATACGATTCTAGAGCAGTTATATGAGCTTCGAGAAGAGGGCTTTAAGATCGCCATAGACGATTTTGGAAGCCAAAGCTCAAACCTTTCACGGCTATTAGAGTTCAGTCCCGATTACCTTAAGATCGACGGCTCGTTTATAAGAAATATTACTCACGACGAGAAGAGCCGGATCATCACCGAGGCGATCGTGCTTTTGGCGCACAAAAGCAATATCAAAGTAGTAGCCGAGTTCGTTCACTCCAAAGAGGTTCAAGATACGATTCTAGAGCTTGGGATCGACTACTCGCAAGGTCATTTCTTCGGCGCCGCCAAAGAGGAAATAGAGTAGTCTTGGCATGTGAATATACTCGAGCCTTTTAGATATTGGGCTTGAAGATGCCCTCCATAAAAGGGATGGTAGAGAGGAGTTTGATCTTGTTCGTGACCGATGAAGCGAGCATATCCTCAAACATCTTGTCGTAGAGCGCAGGGTAGATCTTGTCAATATCCATAAAGCCGTCGATGATAAGCGATGCCAAGCCGTGAAGCGACGACCAGATAAGGATCGTCCTCTCAAAACTATCCTCTTTTGCAATTGAAGGAGGAATTAGCAAAAAAGGATGAGCTAATCGTAAACCAGCCGATCTCCAAAGATGCGACAACGACGATGATTGCCTTGCGGCTTGCAAGTATTAGCGGAGCGGATGAGAATCTCAATATCTCCGTACTGGAAAAACTCAATACGATATTGGCAAGAGTCTCCAAAGAGAGCGGATACGAATTCTACGTTACGGGTGCTCCCGCTATCACCGCTTCGCCGGTGAATATCTCGCAAAGCGATGCAAAGCTCTTGATGCCTCTTGTCGTCATCAGCGTCGTTATTTTGCTCTTTTTGCTCTTTGGAAATATCGTGGGCATCTTGGTTCCATCTGTGGTGATCGTCTTTACCTTTATAGCGGCATTAAGCACACAGATACTTCTTGGCTATAAGCTCAACAACTTCACGGTCAATATACCGCCATTTATCACCGCCATCGCCATCGCCGATGCGATGCACCTCTATCTTGCATGGCTCTATTACAAGATGAAAAATCACGATAACCATAGCGCCGTATATCACGCACTCAAATCGAATATGCTCCCTATCGCACTCACCTCTTTTACGACGGCCGTCGGTTTTGCCTCGCTTGGGCTCAGTGTCATAGAACCCATAGCGACCTTTGGGATCGCCATAACGATGGGGGCGCTTTTGGCGTTCATACTCAGCGTCACGCTCGCCCCTGCGATACTGCTTACGCTCAAAGATGAGTATAAGCTCAGACCCGTGCGCTTTTTGAACCTTTTGAATATCAAGGGGTATGGCGCCTTTATCGCCAAGAACGACATCAAGATCATTGTCGGCTTTATTGTTTTAATGGTCATCGTGGGTTATGGGTTGAGCTTTTTAGAGGTGCCCTAAAGATAGACAGCAGCATAAAATACTTTTCAAAAAACACTCAGGTCAGAGAGGGGAGCGAGTTTGTAGAGAAGAGCTTGAGCGGCTCTATGGTCTATGAGGTTATTCTAGACAGTAAAAAAGAGGAGGGTGTCAAAGAGCCGCTCTTTTTGAAGACCATCGTAAAGTTCGAAGAGGAGCTCAAAGCCAAATATACCAATATCAGGTTCACGACCTCGCTCAAGGATATCGTGGTGCGTATGCAGACGACTATCAATAGCGATTTCACATGCCAGATCCCCGAAGATAAAAATCTGGTCGCGCAGTATCTGCTGCTCTATTCGATGAGTCTGCCGCAGGGGATGGAGATAAACGACAAGATAGATACACATGAGCGCTATCTGCGGCTTTCGATCAGCTCGAACCTTGACGATACCTTGAAGGAACTTGAGATGATCGCGTGGATAAAGGAGTGGTGGAGCAAAAACAGTGATTACACTGCCGACGTGCAGGGGCAAAGCGCCATATTCGCCTATATGAAGACAAGCGTGACGCAGACCCTTTTGGTCTCTATATCGGTGACGCTGCTTATCGTGACGCTCTGTATGCTCTTAATCTTTAAAGATATAAAGATG
>JACXUD010000254.1 GCA_014764025.1 Campylobacterota bacterium
TGGTTGATCCCCGTCTTGCCGTTGGTGTCGTTGTGTTCACGTTTTTTTACAAAGAGTTTGTGCTCTTCATAGTGCGAATTAAAATCCCCCACAAGGATGATGTTCTTGTCCCACCCCAGCGCTTCGATGCGTTTGCGAAGGATCTTGGCCGAGTAGATGCGTTCGCTCTCGGGGCCGCTCTTTGCCTTCCAGTGGTTGATAAAGAGGTAGAAGCTCTCGCCCTCGACGTTGAATTTTACCTCGAGGATATTGCGGTGCGCAAGGTTTGAACCCACAACCAGCTCTTTGGCATAAACAAAAGGGATGCGGCTCAAAAGTGCCACTTTAATGGTGGTGTTCTTTCTATCGGCGATGGCGAAGTATTGGTAGTAGATGCCCTCACGCTTTATCTGATCTTTCAGATCACGCAGTGCCTGAGCGCTCTCCACCTCCTGAAGTGCGACGATATCGGCCCCAATATCGTTGATAACGCGTGATATATTCTTGAGCTTTGCTCTGTACGTCTTATCGTTCCACTGTGAGGCAGCGTAGGGGACAAACTCCTCGTACTCGCCTCCGTCGTGTTTAAGATCAAAAAGGTTTTCGATGTTGTAGGTGGCTATCTTCAATCGTGTCTCCCCAAAAAGTGCGCTCCAAAAGAGAAGCAAAAGCAGCGCAAACTTCACTCGGCGATTCCGTTAAATCGCAGTAGATTCATAGGATTCGGTTCTTGGTGCATCAGCTCTTCAAAGAACTCTGCCATGCTTTTTGATCCGCCGCCGCGAAGGACGATGTTCAGGTACTCTTTAGCGGTTTGAGACTCAAAGATCCCCTCGTCCACCACGCGCATAAAGGCATCGGCACTGAGAACCTCCGCCCATTTATAGCTGTAATACCCTGCCGCGTAGCCGCCCGAGAAGATGTGCGAGAAGCCGTTTTGGAACTTGTTGTAGCTCGGCGGTTTGATGAGTGCCGTCCTTTCTCGGATGGAATCTAGAAGCGGCTGTACTTCATCTTTGGAATGAAGTTTTGAGTGAAGCAAAAAGTCAAAGAGCGAGAACTCCAGCTGGCGCACCATTGCTAGCGCGCTTTGGAAGTTCTTGCTGCGCACCAGTTTTTCGATCATCTCATCAGGCAAAATTTCGCCGCTTTTGTGGTGTTTGGCAAAGAGCTTGAGCACTGCGGGCTCGTAAGCAAAGTTTTCTAAAAATTGTGATGGAAACTCCACCGCATCCCACTCCACACCGTGTACGCCACTCACTTCGCTCTCGTTTACGTGGCTGAGCATATGGTGCAGGGCGTGACCCATTTCGTGAAAGAGCGTCACCACGTCATCGTGGCGCAGCAGAGACGGCGAAGTGGCCGTAGAGGTCGGGAAGTTGCAGACGATAAAGACTGCCGCTAAAGACTTTTTGGCATGTGAATCGGTGGCGTGCGTCTGCCAGTTGTGCATCCACGCTCCGCCTTTTTTCTCTTTTCGAGCCTCAAGATCAAGGTAGAGTCGGGCTTGAAGTTCATTGTTTATATAGAGATCATACGCCTTTGCCTTTTCGTGCCACAATTGAAGCGAAACCTCTCTAAATTCGATGCCAAAGAGCTTATGCAAGAACTCAAACATACCCTTTACGACGCTGTGCTGTTCGAAATAGGGGCGAAAGAGCTCCTCGTCGAAATCGTAGGCCTGAATCTTGAGTATCTCCGAGTAAAAGGCGCTGTCATAGCTTGCAAGCGGCTCGTTTGATAGTTTTTGCACCTCGGCAAGCTCGGTGTGGGCTTGGGCAAGCGAGTGGTCAAGCAGCTTTTGCAAAAACTCCACCACCTGCTCTTTAGATTTTGCCATCTTCGAGGCGAGCGAATAGTCGGCATAGCTAGAAAAGCCCAAAATCTTGCTCATCTCATCACGAAGTGCGAGGAGTTCGCCGATGATCTCCTCGTTTTGCGGGGCGCGAGTCGTGTAGGCCTTGTAGAGCTCTTCGCGGATGGCGCGGTTTGGTCCGTATGTCATATAGGCGATGTAGGATGGCATGTGAAGCGTGAAGCGGTATTTCGTCACACCCTCCTCTTCAAACTTCGCACTCTCCAGATCGCTCTCGGGGATGCCTGCTACATCCTCGGGGTTTGTGATGATCTTCTCATAAGCACTCGTAGCATCGAGCAGGTTTTGCGAGAAGTTGTTGGTCAGCTCGCTTTTGCGCAGATTGATCTCTTGTAGACGCGCTTTTTTCTCTTCATCCAAGTGTGCGCCGCTGAGCTCGAAGTTTTGGATATTGAGCTTTAAGACGCGCTGCTGTTCATGG
>JACXUD010000049.1 GCA_014764025.1 Campylobacterota bacterium
TTCATCAGCTCGCGCTCGATCTCGCCCGCTATGCGGTAGGTCTCCTCAAGCGGCGTGTTAATGTCCATCTTGCCCGATATATAGAGATTGTTGCCGTCAAAGTTGGGGAAGAACTGAAACTTCATAGACTTCATCGTCATGAAAGTCGCGATAGGAATGAGTATCAAGAAGAGCAGTAAGAATGTCTTTTTATAGCTGATAAAGTAGGAGAGCACACGAGCGTAAAGCTCTTGAAAGCCCGTCCAATCGACAAGGTTGTTGCTCTTTTTCAAAAACTCCACGGCGTGCAGCGGCAAGAACAAAAAGCTCTCTAAAAGCGAGCCCAGCAAGATCATCACCACCACGATAGGGATAAGTATCAAAAAGAGCGATATCTCGCCTTTGAGCATGAACATCGGCAAGAATGCCACAACCGTCGTAACGGTTGCAAGGGTGACCGGGAGGATCATCTCTTTTACACCCGTTATCGCCGCGGCTCTTGGCTCCATCCCCTCGTCTATATGGCGCTGGATGTTCTCGCTCACGACGATGGCGTCATCCACGACGATACCGATGACGATGAGCGCCCCCAAAAGCGAGACGATATTGATGGTGTAGCCCATATAGTAGATGAACAAAAGCCCGATGATGAACGAGAAGGGAATACCCATCGCCACGATAAAGGCGATACGCAGGTTGATAAGGATATAGAGCGACAAAAAGACCAGCACAAGCCCAAACATCATATTCGATACGACGATATTAAGACGCTTTTCGATAGGTTTTGAGTTGTCTTGGTAGAAGTCAAAACTCACATCGGGGTAGCTTGGTTTTATCTTCTCTATATAGGCACGCAGTTTTTGAGAGAGCTCCATAGAGTTGCCCTGCTCGCCTTTTGATATGACAAGATTCATGCTCATCACGCCGTTGAATGATGCCAGCGTGTCGTCTTGCGGAAACTCCAGCGCTACGCTTGCCACATCGCCTAGACGCACGAACTTCTCGCCCACTTTTAAAACACTCTCTTGCCACTCGAGTGCGTCGCGCGACGCCTCGGTGGTAGAGATGAATACGAAGTTGCCCTGCTCTTCGATATTGCCTATAGGGTAGATATACGAGAGGTTCGAGATGGCGCCAAGAAGTGCGCTGTGGTCAAGCCCGTAGGCTCTGATGGCCTCAGAGTTGAGGCGGATGCTTAACTGCTCTTCCGAATCACCGCGGATGGCGACCTCGTTGATATTAGGGATGCGCGCGATCTTGTTTTTGAGCTCTTTGGTCAGTACGATAAGCTCGGCCTTGCTGAGAGTCTGTGAAGAGATAGAGAGGTGCAGCAGCGATTTGCTCTTGTCCATGATGATCGCCGTCGGCTCACTCATATCCGAGGGCAGATACTGGCGCGTCTGGCTGATGGCATCTTTGACCTTGCTGAGCGTATTGGCGCGGTTGGCGTGCTCATCAAGCGTAAGCGTTATGGCAAAACCGCCCGGGGTGATGAGCGTCTCGCTCTTGGTGATCCCCACGATCGAGCTCATCCCGTCTTCAAGGTCGCGCACCGCCATCTTGTCCATCACCGAAGCGCTCGTACCGGCATAGGTGCCGCGCACTAAAATTTTATCAAGCTCCACGTCGGGGAACATCTCTTTGGGAATTTTGATGTAGGCACTCACCCCCATAAAGATCAAAAAGGCTAAAAGCGCGTAGTTGAGGCGTCTATTGTCGATGAAATACTCGATGAGTCTGTTCATTTTCACATGCCGTCTTAGAGAAGCGATTTGATGACGTTGGCAACCCCGATATGTAGATTGTAGTTTGCAATAGGGAAGTCGAGCGATTCGTTTTGTGTGTTGATGTTGTAGCGTTGAAGATAGCTCTCTAATTCGCCAAGATCGATCTGCTTATAGCTTTTTGCATGTGAAGACTCGACTCTCGTGCCCACCAGCTCACCTTTTTCGTTTGAGCGTTTGAGAGTAAAATAGAGGCTCTTGAGGCTCACCATATCGCACCATCTGTAAAAGAGCTCAAAGGTGAGTCTCTCCTGTGCTACTCCTTCGGGGTTAAAAAGCAGGTTCTGCTTTTGAAGCGGTACTAAAGCACTCATAACGGCGCGGGTAAAAGGGATCACCTTGTCTGCCCAAAAGGGGGACTCTTTACGCACGATAAGCTGCTCTTTTAAGAGCTCGCAGAGCTCATCCGTTTTGGCATGTGAAAATAGTTCTTGATTGGCTGGATTCATGGAAATTCTTTTGAGTGATTTTTTGCATAATAATACCTTTTTTGTATAATTTCGCATTTAAAATATAGAGGATGATATGAAAATCAATAAAAGTTTTATCACCAACGCTATTGCCGCACTTTTTGTCGCCCTCTCTTTTGGGCTTTCCGAGCCATTTTCACATGCCGTTTTGATGGTGGGGCTCTTTGCACTCAGCGGCGCGGTGACAAACCAGCTTGCCATTCACATGCTCTTTGAGAAGGTGCCGTTTTTATACGGCAGCGGTGTCATCCCTGCACGCTTTAGCGAGTTCAAAGCAGCGATAAAAGCGATGATGATGGAGCAGTTCTTCACAAAAGCCAAGCTCGACGCCTTTTTTGCCAAAGAGGAAAAAAGTATTAACCTGACTCCGCTGATCAAGAGCACCGACTTTACCCCTGCGTTCGATGCGCTTAAAAAAAGCGTGATGGAGTCGCCCTTTGGCGGAATGCTCGGGATGTTCGGCGGAGAGGGAGTCTTAAACGGCCTTAAAGAGCCATACCTTGCAAAACTCAAAAGCGCAGTGGTGAGCATCGTGAACTCCGATGAGTTCAACGCGACGCTTCAAAAGAGCCTGCAGTCTTCAAGCCTTAGTGATGATATGCTCGCTTCGGTCGAAGCGATGATCGATAATCGTTTAGCCGAACTTACCCCGCAGATGGTCAAGGAGCTTATCCAAAACCTTATCCGCGAGCATCTGCAGTGGCTTGTGGTTTGGGGCGGCGTATTCGGCGGCGCCATCGGGCTTTTGGGTTCATTTTTCATGTAATTGTCCCTACTACCCTAAGCGTATCTTTGCGATACGAAAGAAAATATAACACTCGGTATGTGAATTCACATGCCGTTTTTACAAAAATCGCTTTGCAAACTCCGTGCTGCTTAAAAGCTCTACATCGGGGCTGTGAAAGGCTTGGTCGTTCGAGATTATCATCTCGCACGAGAGCTTTTTTGCCAAAACATACTGCAGCGTATCTTCAAGATCGCCAAACTTCGTATCGCTCTTCATCAGTGCAACGGCCTGCGAGACCTCTTTGTTTGAAAACTCGATGATGTTGCAAAATTTATTGAGCTCTTCAATGCTTTGGAGTGCCCTTTTTTTATCTTTTTTGGCAAGAATGTAGTAGATTGTTGTGATAAGATCGCAGCTAGTGTAGATACGAATATTATTTTTTAATAGATATGGAACAATTTTATAGCTCTCTTCATACCGTGATCGACTATCGTCTTGAGAGTCGATAAAAATGTTCGCATCCAAAAAGACTCGGCTAATATTCACGGTTCGCCTTTACCTCTTGGATGGTGAGATCACCCCACAAGCCATTGCCGCTGCCTGCAAAGTTATAAAAAGCCTGAAGCTTCTCCTCTATTGAGTACTCTTCATACTCTTTTTCGATAAGCCCGCGGACAAACTCGCTCTGGCTCACCCCTTTTTTTAACGCCATCACCTCAAGGTGCTCGGCTATCTCATCTTCAAATAGAAAGTTTTTACGTACTGTCATATTAGACCCCTACTTCGTAATAGTAGTGTATTATAACATACGTATATTTTTAGAGGTGCCCTATATGTATTAGTGTTTGAGTTTAGAGAAGTCGATCCTCTCTTGCTTTTTATACTGCGCGTTTTTATCCACGACCGCGCTTGCCTTTTCTTGCCAAAATCGCTCTAACTCAGCTAGTTTCGCATCATCTTTAAAGGCCTCTCTTGCCTTTTTGATCTTCTCGTATGCCGCTTTAGGCTCAAGGTTTTGATTTGAAAAGAGGTCATGCAGTATCTCAAGCGGTTCGCCGAGTATCACCCCGTACCAGCGGTTAAGATAAAAAAGCTGCAGCATTACGCCCTCTTTGGTGGTGTAGTCGCCAAACTCCACCTCATAGAGCCACTCTTTTTGGCTTTTCACATGCCAATAGGGCGTCATAAAGTGGTTCTCTTGCGGGATCTCGATCTTTACCAAACGAAAGTTGAAGTGCTTGGGGTTGAGCTTCTCGCCCTCGCTTATAACGTGTATCTCATCGTTGCCGCGGATGATCTTTGGCAATGTCGCAAACTCTGCAAACCTCAGCGTGCCGTTTTGAATCGTTGCCATCTTGACCTTTTGCTCACCGCTCGTTATGAAAAAATCGGCATGTGAAAAGGCGAACAAAAAGAGCCACGCTAGAGCAAAACGCATCACTCCACCTCGATCATGACGTCTTGTATCTGTATCATATCGCCCGATACGATCTTTGCGCGTTTACGAAGCTCTACCTCGCCGTTTCTTCTTACATAGCCCTCGGCTATGATCATCTTTGCCTGCGCGCCGCTATCGACGAGGTCTAAAACTTTTAGCAGTTTATAGAGCTCGATATACTCCTCTTGAAGTTCAAAAGTTATCATTGTTAATCCTAGAAATAATCACTCTAGCCTATCCGATAGATAGGCTTAGCTTTAGGGGGTTGCAAGGGACAACCGTGTCCCTACCGTATGATGGGCTTTGCTCATAAATTAAAATTGTAATAATAGCTTAAAATCGCGGGTGATATACTTTAACCATGCAAATAGGTTCCAACTCTTCATACGATATCAGCAGCGCATACACCATCAAGCTCAACGAAAAAGAGATGCTTGTAGTAGAAGAGGATGAGACGCGCAAAAAAGAGAAGACCCCAAACGATACTCTCAAAGAGGCCGAAGCCAAAAAACAAAAAGAGAAGGCAAAAAAAACGGGTGAGCTAGACCCCGAGGAGCAGCAGTTGGTGCAAAAGCTCCAAGCCCGCGACTCCGAGGTGCGTGCGCATGAGGCAGCACACCAGAGTGCGGGAGCCTCTACGGGTGGAGCGTCATATAGCTACCAGCAAGGGCCTGATGGCAAAATGTACGCCATCGGCGGCGAGGTTTCGGTACAGTTCAAAAGCGGCTCGACCCCGCAAGAGACGATCCAAAACGCCCAAGCAGTTATTGCCGCGGCGATGGCGCCGGCCAGCCCAAGCCCGCAAGACTACGCCGTCGCCTCGAGTGCGAGGGTGATGATGATGAAAGCCCAGCAGCAGCTTGCCCGCGAGCAGCAAGAGCAGATGATGGGCAAAGAGAGCTATAAAAATTCAGGCCTCTCGAATGACCCCAAAGAGAAACAGACCCCGCAAATTACCGAACCCGATACGAGCGGCTTCAATATAACGGGCTAAAGAGTTTTTAAATTAGGCTATAATTTTCATTATTGAACAAAGGGTTTTTTATGCAATCACTCACAATTAATATTAAAAATGAGAATCTAGTCGAAAAGGTGATATGGCTTTTAGACCATTTCAAAAATGATGGTTTAGAGATCGTAGCCAAAGAGGATATAGACGATTTAAAACTTCTAAGTGCCTCACGTTCTGAAGAGACAATCTCTTTTGATGAGTATCTCAAAAATGAAAATTGAGATCCGTAAAAGTGCCATTAAAGATTTAAAAGCGATTCATGAGCCTTTTAAAAGCAAACTTCACGACAAAATTTTAGAACTCAAAAACTTTCCGAATCTCTCAAATATCAAAAAACTTACAAACTTTGAACCTGCTTATCGACTCAGAGTCGGGGATTATCGCGTTTTATTTGATATAATCGATGATACGATCATCATCGGTAGGGTTCTTCACAGACAAAACAGCTACGAATAACTTCTACCGATTTCCTAGCAAATCCCTACTCTGCCTTGCAATCTCCAACTCTTCGTTCGTCGCTATCACAAAGAGTTTTACGCTACTTTTGGCATGTGAGATCACTGTCGCATTTTTACTATTAAGCTCACTATCTAGCCTTATTTCACATGCCATATTATTTAAAACAGCCTCACGGATACGCGGTGCGTGTTCGCCGATGCCGCCGGTAAAGACGATGCCGTCCACCCGACCCAAAAGCGCCATATAGGCGCCTATGTACTTTTTGATGCGGCGCGTCATGATCGCTATGGCTTCGCTCGCTTCATCATCATCACGCTCTAAAATGGCTCGCACGTCATTTTCGCCGCACAACCCCAAAAGTCCCGACTCTTTGTTAAGCATCCTATCGACCTCATCAAGGTTCATCCCAAGTGTGCGCTGCATATAGATGAGTGCCGCAGGGTCGATATCGCCGCTTCGGCTTCCCATCACAAGCCCCTCTAGCGGCGTAAAACCCATAGAGGTATCGACGCTTCTGCCCTGTTCTATCGCACATGCGCTTGAACCGTTGCCAAGATGCAGTGTGATGAAATTGCACTCCTCTAATCTTTTACCAAGCATCTTTGAGGCCTCTTTTGCCACATAGAAGTGTGATGTGCCGTGAAAACCGTAGCGGCGGATTTTATGCTCCTCGTAGAACTTATGAGGGATCGCGTAGAGATAGGCCTCTTTTGGCAGCGTGGAGTGAAAAGCGGTGTCAAAGACGGCAACCTGCTTTACAAACGGCGCTTTTTTGCGGCACACCGTGATCCCCTCCAAATTGGCAGGGTTATGAAGCGGTGCAAGGGGAATGAACTCTTTTATCTTCGCTATGACGCCGTTATCTATTACGACCGCTTTACTAAACTCCTCCTCGCCCTGCACCACTCTGTGTGCGATGGCGTCAAGCTCGCAGAGCTCTTTGGCGAGGTCGTACTCTTGAAGCATCTTTATCACCTTCTCGATCGCCTCATGATGATTGGCTATAACGCGCGTGATGACTCTTTTAGTGCCGCCAAACTCCACCACGACGTTCGAGCTGAACTCGCCGATGCGCTCGATAAGCACATGCAGTAAAACACTCTCGCCCGCCATCTCAAAAAGCGAGAATTTGAGCGACGAGCTCCCCGAATTGATGACCGCTATTTTCATGCTCTCTCCTGCGCTTGTATCGCCGTGATGGCGATAGTATTGACGATATCATCTATCAAACAGCCGCGGCTGAGATCATTGATAGGCTTGCGAAGCCCCTGAAGCACGGGGCCGATCGCCACGGCGTCGCTTGAGCGCTGTACGGCTTTATAGGTGTTGTTACCGGTGTTGAGGTCGGGGAATATGAATACGCTCGCCTCGCCCGCCACTTTTGAGTGCGGCAGTTTTTGGCTCGCCACCTCTTTATCTATCGCCGCGTCATACTGAATAGGCCCCTCGGCTAGAAGTTCAGGGGCTCTTTGGTGCACCAGATGCGTCGCCTCGCGCACTTTATCCACCTCGCTTCCATGCCCGCTCTCGCCCGTTGAGTACGAGAGGAGTGCGACTTTAGGCACTATGCCAAACGCCGCGGCACTCTTTGCCGAAGCGATTGCGATATCGGCAAGCTCCGAGGCGCTTGGGTCTTGGTTGATGGCACAGTCGCCGTACACCAGCACCTTGGTCTTGAGGCACATAAAGAAGATGCTCGATACTATCGAGATGTTGGGTTTTGTCTTGATGATCTGGAGTGCCGGGCGAATAGTATCGGCCGTTGAGTGCGTCGCACCGCTTACCATCCCGTCCGCCATACCAAGCTCTACCATCATGGTGCCAAAGTAGTTCACGTGTATCATAGCGTCATGCGCCACTTGGCGGGTGAGCCCCTTGTTTTTTCGCATCTCATAGAACTTCTCGGTAAACTCCTCCAAAAGCCCCTCATCACTCGGATCGACAATGATCGCGCGGCTCAGATCTAGCCCCATGCGCAAGTAGCGCTCTTTAAGCTCCCTCTCGTTGCCAAGCAAAATGATCTCAGCCACCTCTCGGCGCAGTACGATCTCCGCGGCTCGCAAAATACGCTCATCGCCGCTCTCAGGCAGGACGATTCTCTTTTTATTTGAACGCGCCATCTCAAAGAGACGATACTGAAACATCATCGGAGTGAGCACATCGCTGCTCACGCTCTCTATCTTCTGCTCTATAAGCTTCGTATCGACACTAGAGTTAAAAAGCCCCATCGAGAGGGCGATCTTTCTTGCACTCGATACTCGAAGCCGTGCATGGACTTTGGAAACCGCCTTTGCCGACTCGTAGGTGTCGCTCTCAAGCGCTAATACGGGTACTGTAAAGCCGTCAAGCCCGTTGATGAGCTTGACGATATTGGGGTGTGCATTCATACCGAGCGGAAACAAGATACCCGAGATATTGGGATAGACATTTGAGTAGAGCGCACCGAGTACGCCGAGGATGATCTCACTTCTATCGGCGGGGACGATGATAAGGTCATCCTCTTCTATGTGGTCTAAAAAGTTATTGAGCGAAAGTGCGGCTACTTTCACATGCCGAACAACGCGGGTATGATCCTGCGTTCCTAGCAAAAGCGGCTTTGCGCCGAGTGTTTCGATGATATCTTCTATGGTAATGAGGTTAAGCTCCTCGATCTCTTTGAGCATAAAGAGCAGCGAGCCTTTATAAGTGGCAAGTCTCTCTTTGAGCTCTTGTTCTTTAGCATCGTCAAGGCGGTTCACGAATGTCGCAAAGTGTGCGCACTCTTCGCAAAAGGAGTTCTCGCTCTCGATCATGATGCTCTCATAGACCTCTTGCGCGCTTTTTTCTTTGGCATTGATGACGTTCACGTAGGATGCACCGATGTTTTGGGCGATCTTGAGGTTAAGGTCGAAGCTGATGTTGTTGGATAAAAAGGATTTGCGTATCCCCTCACAAAGGACAAAGTCGTACTCTTTTTCAACTCTTTTGAAGTGGGTGATGATCTGATTGATAAGTTCGTTGGTCTTGTGCGCGGCTATCATGCTCTCGGCATACTCGATATCGCAAAAGAAGGTATCCTCGTAGCGCATATCAAGATTATAGCGCCCCAAAATAAATGAGATATCGCCGTCTATGACATCTTTTTTATAGATCACGGGACGGAAAAAAGCGACACGATGCAGATTGCGTTTGAGTATCTCCATCATCCCCATAGTAACAAAGAGTGCCCCTGCATTCTTCTCGCCTGCTGCGATATAGAGCGATTTTATCTTCATAAAGACTCCAAGACTTTTTCACTATAATACCAAAAAAAATAAACGACTATCGAGGCACGACCATGACAAAACCTCTGCGACATCTCTCGTTTTTACTTCTGGCAAGCACACTTTCACATGCCGAATTCTTCGCAGAGGGAAGTGACCTTATGATGGGGGTCGGCTCGGCCGATATCGCCCGAGGCGGTGCTTCAACCGCAAAGACATCCGATATATACGCCATCTTTCACAACCCGGCGGGGCTTGCCGAGATCAAATCGGCACAGCTGGCCATCTCCACCCAAGCCGATGCCACGCTGCGCCACCCCAACTTCTTCGGGCTTGCCTACGCGTTTCATCTCTCAGACCTCAATCTCAAAGTGGCACTTGCCTTCGCCTATATCCCAAGGCTGATGTTCTCGGCAACGGGGACCTATAAAGAGAAGGATTTCGAGAGCATCTTCTTGCGCTATCCGCTCCCCGATCTCTCTAAGAACTTTAGCGGAAACCTGAACTCCTCGACCGACGAGTACCGTTTCGCCGCGGCCGTCTCACCCATCTACAACCGCTACTGGAGCCTGGGTCTAAGCGTGGGAAGCGTCAACTGTGCCACCACCTTCGCGGGCGTTGCCCTTGAAGACCCGCAGAACTTCACCTACAAGTCCACCGTTGCGCATGCGATCTCCTTTAACGTCGGTACAAAATACTTCGTGAATGACGAGCTCACGATGGCACTGAGCGTAAAGAACATCAACAGCACGCTTATAACGGAGATAGAGACGATCGACAAGAACGGCCGAGCCTATAAACACTACGACGTCGAATTTCCGCTGGATATCGCCCTTGGCGCGCACTACAAACCAAACGAGAGCTATGAGTTCATGGGCGACTATCAACAGATATTCGGCAACTACGGCACCTACTCGATAAATTTCAAGATGCTGCGCACGGGTATGAGTCTGCATGAGGGTTCATTCACCTATCACGGCGGTCTTATCGTGCCTATCGAACTCTCAAGCACGGGCATAGATTCGCTTGAGCTCCCTTTTCCCGTCGCACCCACGGCGGGGCTTGGCTGGCACCACGGCGACTTCGACCTGAGTGCGGCATTTTATATCCACCCTTTTATGTCGCTCCATCTAGGACGCCCCTCGCCCTCTCTTGACCTCTCGGTCATATACAGCTTTTAGGAGACCCCATGCAATGCTACTGCGACAGCCACAAAGAGTTTCATGAGTGCTGCGAGCCCTTTTTGCTCTACCAATCAAAACCCTCCACGCCCCAAGAGCTCATGCGCAGCAGATACACCGCGTACGTGCTGGGCAACGGCGAGTATCTCGTGCGTACGACCACACCGCAAAACCGCTACGAAGATGATGCCAAGCTTATCGCCGAATTTTCCCAAAGCGTCGTGTGGCTGGGGCTTAAAGTGATATCTTCACATGCAAATATCGTAGAGTTCAAAGCCTACTACAAAGACAAAGAGGGGATCAAAGTACAGCACGAGAAGAGCTATTTTGTCCAAGCAGATGGCAGATGGCTCTATGAGAGCGGCGAGCTTTACGCCGCCAAAGTGGAGCGAAACGAAGTCTGCCCCTGCGGCAGCGGCAAGAAATATAAGGGCACCTCTAAAAACTCTACGTGCGATTTTAGAAGGAGCAATTTTTACTCTATTTATAGGAGGGGCTTGCACCTCCTAGCCAAAGCTAAGAGGAAGAG